>JAERSX010000946.1 GCA_016845285.1 Deltaproteobacteria bacterium
GTGTTCATGCGCCGTCTCTTCCGGTGCCGCATGTACACCTCGCTGCCGGAGCCCTGGGAGGGGTGGTCCAAGAACCTCTTTGCTGGACTGGAGCGTTCCTGGAAGGTGGCGATGGGCGTGGTCGTGGGCCTGAGCCTGTTCGTGCTCTCGCCCTGGCTTCTGGGCGCGCTGGCCTTGGCCGGAGCGCTCCCGGGCCTGGTCGGCTGGGTGGCGCTCGGGGTCTGCCTGCTGCAGCTGGTCATGCGGGCCCACCTCGATCGCATCTTCGAGCAAGACCTCCGCTACGTGCCCACCATGCCCCTCGGGTTTGCGATGCTGGTGCTGCTGGTGCTCAACTCCGCCATCCAGACCACGCGGGGCACCGCCACCTGGAAGGGCCGCGTGCTCGCCCCATGAGTCCGACCTCGGCGGCTCACCGGGTGGCTCTGACGGGCACCGAGACCGGCCCCTTTCAGAACCGCCTTGTTCGGGCGCGCAGTCCCTACCTCCTCCAGCACGCCCGCAATCCGGTCGACTGGTATCCGTGGGGTGACGAAGCGTTCCAGAGGGCCGCCGAGCTCGACCGGCCGGTGTTCCTGAGCATCGGCTACTCCGCCTGTCATTGGTGCCATGTCATGGAGCGCGAGTCCTTCGAGGACCCGCGTGTGGCCGCGCTCCTCAACACCCACTTCGTCTCCATCAAGGTCGACCGCGAGGAGCACCCCGCAGTCGATGCCTTCTACATGGACGCCCTCGTCCACATGACGGGGGAGGGGGGCTGGCCCGCGAGTCTGTGGCTCGGGCACGACCGGGTGCCCTTCCAGGCCGGCACCTACTACCCCCCGCATCCCCGGTATGGGCTGCCCTCCTTCAGCCAGGCCCTCCGGCGCATCGCCGACCAATGGGAGGGGCGGCGTGATGCCATCGACCGGGCAGCGACCCGCGTGCGCACGACGCTGGCGCCCACCTTGCAGCCCGGGCCGGCCGCCGCACCGCCGGGTCTCGAGGCGGTCGAGGCGGGAGTGAGGGTCCTGCTGGATGCCTACGACCACGACTCGGGCGGCTGGGGCGGTCAGGCACGGTTTCCCCAGGCACCCCGTCTCGACCTCCTGTTGGCCTGGGCGACCTCGGCAGGCTCCGCTTCCGAGTCGGCACGAGACGCCCGCCGGGTTGCGAGTCACTACCTCGATGTGCTCGACCGCAGCGGGGTGCACGACCATGTGGGGGGCGGCTTCCATCGCTACGCCGTCGACCCGGACTGGGAGGTGCCGCACTTCGAGAAGATGCTCTACGACAACGCCATGCTCGCTCGAAGCTTCACCTGGGGCTGGAAGCTCACCGGCACACGCCGCTTCGCCACAGTGGCCGCGACGACCCTCGAGTACATGCGCACGGAGCTTGGCCGGGACGATGGCGCTTTCGCGGCCTCACAGGATGCAGACGACAGCGATGGAGAGGAGGGAAGCACCTACACCTGGACCCCGGAACAGCTGCTCTCCGTTGTCGGGCCCGTTCGTGCCACGGCCATCGCAGCCGCCTACGGGGTGGTCGCCGGCGGCAACTTCGAGAACGGTGGCTCCGTGCTCAGGCGCCGAGGCGATGCCAGCGTGTTGGCGGGAGCACGGCCCAAGCTCCTTGCTGCACGCCGCACCCGGCCACAGCCGGCGCGGGACGACAAGGCCGTTGTGGCCTGGAACGGCATGGCCCTGGCCGCCTTGGCGGAAGGAGGACGCTGGCTGGGAGACGAGCGCTACCTGACGCACGCCACTCGGCTGGGCCGCCTGCTCCTCGACGCGCGCGACGACGCCGGGCTCCTGCCGCGCACGCTGGAGCCGGAGAGCCCGGCCGGCGTCTTGGCCGACCACGCCCACGTGGTGGAAGGGCTCCTCGCCCTGTACGAAGCGACCGGTGCTTCCTGGGCCCTTGGAGGGGCCGCTGAGCTGGGGCGCCAGATGCTCGCAACCTTTCGGGATCCTGAGACGGGAGGACTCCGGCCGCTGCCCGCGGAGGACCGCAGCCTTCCCCTGGCACGGGTCAGCTGGGTGGACGGTGCCGAGCCCTCGGGAGCCGGCGTGGCGGTCGGCGCGCTGCTTCGGCTGGCTCACCTTGAGACCCGTGGTGTCGATCACGCCGTGCTCCACGAGCTCCTCCAGGCAGCTGGAGGGGCATGGCGTGAGACCCCTGCGGCGGCTCCACGTGCGCTTCTGGCGCTCGCGGGCGCCTCTCGACCACCCTGGACCGTCGTGCTCACCGGTGCCGACGTCGCCGAGCTCGGGAAGACGGCCCGCCGTGCTTGGCATCCCTGGACCCTCGTGGCGGAGTGTCCACCGGGCCCGGCCATCGCCAGCGAGTTCGGCGTGTTTGCCGGAAAGGGTGGCGCCGAGCCACGAGCCTGGATCTGTGAGGGTCGAGCCTGCAGGCTTCCACTTCACGACCCGGTCGCGTTGGCCGAAGCGCTGGCTCCGCCCGACATGCTCAGCGGACGCTGACGCCTGCGACCGTGCCGAGGTCGGTGATGATGCTCTCGGCTGTCTTCTTACGGGCAGGCTCGAGAGCCCACGCGGGGAAGTCACCGCCGAGGTCGGCCTGCCAGGTGTACCGGATCCGGGTGTTGGCTCCGTCGGCCTTCAGGTCCCATTCCCCCGCCATCTGGTTCAAGCGGACGATGTCGTCGCGCGGAGGGGCGCTGGGGTGGTCGACGGCCTGGAAGCGGTAGACCGTTCGGTTCGGGTCCTGGTCGAGCGTGTAGCGGACCACGTAGTCCCGGTCGGAGAAGGGGTAGGGAAAGTCCAGGACGACGCGCTTCACGTTGACGCTGAGGTTCTGAATGTCGGAGAGAGCCTTTGACTCCTCGACGAAGCGATCGGTGTTCTGGATGGCACGGACCATGGTGGGCATGTCACCGCGAAAGGTGGCCTCGGTGCGGCACCAGGTGGCGCCTCTGTGGTTGGTGCATGCCAGGGGAACCGCAGCGTCCATGGCTTGCCAATTGGCGGTAGCCGGAGGCAGGACACTGGAGGCCATTGCAGTCGACAGCGCGAACAAAAGGTAGGTCATGATTCAACTCCCTCAACACTGTCTACGGATGAACAAGTCCTAGGGATTAGGGGTGGCGTCAGAATTCGCCAAGTGCACCGTCTGGGTGGGGAAGGCAAAAGACACGCCATGGCGCTCTGCGAGGCGCATGAAGGTGAGGAAGAGACGCTGCCGCTCTCGGAGCTCCGCTGACCAGTCGGACACGTCGAGGAAGAAGTACAGGGTGACGTCGAGGCTGCTGGGGGAGAACCCACCGAAGTAGACCTCACGGGTGCTGTCGGCGACCGCTTCGTCGGTCGCCAGGAGCTCCTTCAGCGCGGTGACGTAGGCGTCCATCTGGTCGCCGGTGGTGTCGTAGGTGAGGCCGAGGGTGGCCTTCACGCGTCGGAAGCGGCGCATCCCCATGTTGTCGACCCGTGCGTTCGCCACCTTGGCGTTCGGCACGGAGACCACGGAGTTGTAGAAGGTCCGCACTCGGGTGCTGCGGAAGCCCACCTCCTCGACCACGCCTTCCACGTCGCCATCCACGACGACCCAATCCCCGATCTGGAAGGGCCGGTCCAGGAAGATGAGGACGCTTCCGAACAGGTTCTCTACGGTGTCCTTGGCGGCCAGGGCCACGGCCACACCGCCGATGGACACGCCGGCCAGCAGGCTGGCGATCTCGAAGCCCATGTTCTGGATGATGAACATGATGCCCAGCGCCCAGACGAGGACCTTCACCGACCGCACGGCCAGGGGGATGACCTGATCGTCGAGCTTGCTCTCGGTCGCCCGGGCGCGGCGGTTGAAGTAGTCCCCCACGATGTTGACGAAGCGGACGAGCACCAGGACCGCCGCCAGCGACATGGCGGTGCGGGCCACGAAGAGGAGGGCCTGGTTGGCCCGCACGCCCAGCAGGAGATCCGGGATGCCCCACAGGGCCACGCCGCTGATGGCCAGGTAGGTGAGGGGGATCCGCGTGCCCGAGACGATGCGCCCGTCGAGGCGGATTCCGGCCTTCTCGGCCACCCGGCCGATCTGACCGGCGATGACGGCCTGGGTGAGTCCACCCGCCAGGAGGGCGAGCAGCAGGAGCAGCACGGCGTAGACCCACTGCCAGCCTGCGAGGCTCAGGAACCGGGCGTCGCGGAGCTCGGGAGGCAGGTGCTGCTTGACCGTGCCCGTCAGCCCGGAGAAGGTCGCCGAGTGCAGTCGGGGGATGCTCTCGACGGTCGATCGGGCGATGAGCCATTGGTCGCCCTTCTTCTCGAGCCGGAATTCGGAGAACTGCGGCATTGGAATCACGACGGGGAGGTCGTCTGCGCCGACGTAATCGGGGTCGCTGGGCAAGTCGTCGGTGGGAACGTAGAGGCCGCGAGCGTCCAGCACCTGCTTGAGCTTGATTGCGAGGGCCGGTCCCTCCGCGGCGCGGCTGGCTGGCAGGTCCAGGCAGGCGGCGGCAGCGGCGGGGTCGTTGTTGTCGGGCTGTTGCCAGTCGAGCAGCGACCGAGCCGCCGACTGGGGGTCTTCGCAGGAGGGTGCAGTCGCGGCGGCTTGTCGCGGCAGGGCCCCGAGGAGGACGAAGCAGAGAAAGATCCAAACGCGGGGCATCACCCCTCCGGAAGCTGGGCGAGGAGCTGTCGAAGCTGTTGGCGGCGTTCGAGGGCGTCGACGCGTACACGGTCGACGGCCTGGACGAGGGACCAGGCAGCGGTGGGGATGGGAGCCTCGGCGTCTTCGAGCAGCTCGGCGAGGTCCTGGCAGACACGTCCGAAGTGTCCCGTGGCGCGATCGAGGTCGTCGCCGGCACGCTCGAGGGTCGCCCGGAAGTCGGCGCTCAGCTCCAGAGGGTCGCCGCCGGCGCCGTCGTCGAGGCTGCTTGCATCAGGAGGCGAGACGCGCGCACGGGGGAGGGTGGCTGTCCACCCGCCGGGTGCGCCCACGAGGGCCAAGGGCTGCCAGATGCCCGAGTCCAGGCTGGCGAGCTCTGTGGCGTCGAGGCGGTCGAAGCTGACCTTGACCCGGGTGCGTGCATCCCCGGCGGTCCACAGCAAGTGGCCCTCGCGGATGGCATCGAGCTCCAGGTCGTCTTCGAAGCCTGTAGCGGCTGCTGGGCTCGCCACATCGAGGCCGGTACGACTGATGCGCAACATGCCGCGACCCACGCTGGCCACGAATTGCAGCGCGTAGCGTGCCGGAACGCCCTGATGGCGTTGAATGGCGATGGTGAGCTCGGAGGCGGCCATGTCCTCTCCTCGGCGCATCGCGGTGCGGCATCCGCGTGGTGTCGGTCCCTGCGTCGAAACGCCGGGACGGCCGCCTTGCTCCAGATAGATGGGGGGTGTAGCTTGCCGAGTGCCCTGCTGGAGTCCTGTCATGTCGCTGCCCTCTCGTCTCTTCAAGAACGTCGCAAAGAAGGGCTGGACCAAGGTGATGGACCGCGTGGGCGGCCGCCTCGTGTCTGGCATGGCCGACACCTCCGCGGACGCGCCTGACGCGCGCTTCGAGCCCAAGCGGAACCTGTATGAGCAGATGCAGCAGGGCAAGGTCGACGCATCGGGGCGGTCCACGGAGGTGGCTGAAGAGGCCGCCGACGAGGCCGCCGACGAGGATCATGGACACAGCCACAGCCACAGCCACGGCCACAGCCACGATCACGATCACTGAGCCTGTCGGTGGAGGCTCGCGCCTAGGGCGCTCCGGTCGCCCGCTGCAGGGCCGTCGCTGCCGTGGCGAGGTTGGCTTCCTCCTGTAGGACGGCCAGCTGGGCGCTGGTGAGCGAGAGCCGTGCGTCGTCGACCTCGAGCCAGGTGCTGGAGCCTGCGGTCAGGGCGGCCTCTGCCAGGCGGAGGTTCTCGGTGGCCAGGGCGACCTCGCGCTCGGCGGCGCTGCGTGCCGCGCTCGCCTTGTCGTAGCTCTCCCAGGAGACGTGGACCTCTTGCTCGGCCACCCATCGCATCTGCGTGGCCATGATCTGGGAGCTGCGGAGCTGGCTCTGGGCCGTTCGGGTCGTGGCCAGACGGGCACCGCCATCCCAGAGCAGCCAGCTGGCCTCGAAGACCAGCATCCACATGGTGGGATCGTCGGCGAAGCCGCTGTTCTCCGAGTAGCTGTAGGTGAAGCGGCCATCGAGGCGAGGCAACCAGCCCAGGCGCTCGGCCGTGAGCTGGGACTGGGCCACCTTTACCCGCAGGTCAGCGGCCTGGACGTCGGCCCGGCCCGAGCGTGCCTTGGCGATGGCGTCGTCGAGGCTGCCGGGAGCCCACCTGGGCTCGGGCTGCACGAGCTCGGCGTCGCTGTCGAGGCCAGTCATGAGGCGGAGGGCCTGCTCAGCGCCCACCACGGCTTCGTCGGCCACCGCCAGCTGGCGCTCGGCCTGGGCCACGCCCAGCTCGGCCTGGAGCTTCGCTCGCGGTGGAAGGCGTCCCGCGGCCACCTGGCGCTCGGCGAGCTCGAGGTGCTGCTTGCTGGAGGCGAGCGCGGCCTCGGCAAAGCCGCGTGCGCTGCGCGCGATGAGCACGCCGTAGTAGGCCTCTGTGACCGTCTCGTGGAGCTGGGAGCGTGTCCAGCTCTCGTCGAGGCGGGCGGCATCGACGTTGCGGTAGGCGCCCCGGAGCAAGGGGAGGGCCGGTCCGCTGAAGAGAGGCTGGACGATGCTGGCGTTCCAGCCGAGGTAGCTCTTGGCCTGGATGACGGTGGGCTCGACTTCGTCGCCGCCGTCGAAGAACTCCGCGAATTCCTCGGGGATGAACTCGTCGATGTTCATGGAGAACTCGATGGGCTCGTCGTTGACGGTGTACGAGGCGCCCAGGCTCACCTTCGGGCTGAGCAAGGACCACGCCTGCCCACGGAGCGCCTCCTGTTGGATGGTGTTCTCGCGGGAGAGCGCGAGGTTGAAGTTCGCCTCTTCGGCAGCCTGCAGGGCCTGGTCGAGGGTGACGGTGGCTGCCTGGGCGCTGCCGGCCCAGAGCCCGGCGGCGGAGAGGCCGACGGCGGCCACCAGCACCTTGGCGGCGGCTGTGGCGGTGTCCCCGAAGACCCGGCGGACGAGCCAGCGTCGCCCGCGCTCGACGTCCTCGAAGATGGAGTACATCGTGGGCACCAGCACCAGCGTGAGCACCGTGGCGAACATCAGGCCGAAGATGACGGCCACCGCCATGGACTGCCACATCTGCGAGCTCTGTGAGCCGAGCAACAGCTTCAGGTTCCAGAAGTCGAAGGAGATACCCAGCGCCATGGGCAGGAGCCCGAGCACGGTGGTGATGGCGGTCAGCATGACGGGGCGGAAGCGGGTCATGCCGGCCCGCACCAGCGCATCGTCGACCTCGTGACCGCGCTCGCGAAGCTGCTCCACGTAGTCGAGGAGCACGATGGCGTTGTTGACCACCACCCCGGCCAGGGAGATCACCCCCAACCCGGTCATGATGACCCCGAAGGGGGTGCCCGTGATGAGGAGACCCCAGAGCACCCCTACGAGGCTCAACACCACGGTGGCCAGGATGATCAAGGGCAGCCGGTAGCCGTTGAATTGGGTGACCAGCACCAGCAGGATCAGAGCCACGGCGATGAGGAAGGCCCGTCCCAGGAACTCCTGGCTGGCCTGTTGTTCATCGTCGGCGCCGCCCAGCCTCAGGAAGGTGCCCGTGGGCATGAAGTCGGGGTTGGCGTTGAGCTCGTCGAGGAGGACCTGGACGTCCTGGCGAACGGCGTTGGCGTTGAAGCCCTCGGGCACATCACCCTCGATGGTGACCACGAGCTCCTGATCGATGTGGCGGATGGAGCCATTGCCACCTGCGAGCTCGTACCCGGCCACGGCGCTGATGGGCACGCTGAACTTGTCTGGGCTCGTGTCCTCCCGGCCCGGAAAGCGGAGGCTCAAGATCGACTGGAGGTCGTCGCGGAAGGCGGGCGCCAGCTCGACCACGATGTCGTACTCGTCCTTGCCGTCTCTGAAGGTGCTCGCCTTCGCGCCCGCGACGGCGGTGCGGACTGCATTCGCCACCGCACGCGTGCTCGCGCCCGTGTTCTTCGCCGCGGCACGGTTCACCTGGAGGCGGAGCTCGGGCCGGCCCACCCGGTAGTCGTCCTGGAGATCGGTGACCCCCTCGATCTCGGCGATGCGGCGGCGCACCTTGGTGGCGAGCTCGCCCACCGTGTGGAAGTCCTCTCCGGACACCTCTACGGCGATGTCAGCGCCCACGGGGGGGCCCATCTCCTCCTGGTCCACCGAGATCTCGGCACCAGGAATGGTCTGCACCGCGGCCCGGAGCTGGTCGATGGTGAGGTAGGTCGACTCGACCCGGATCTGGTCCCCGGGGCCGGCGTTGTTGCGGTCGGGCAGGAAGTCGACGGTGAGACGAGCGACGTTGCCCAGCGCCTGCTGGCCAGCCATGGGGTTGCCGCCGCCGCTCACTCCGGTCTCGGCCACGTAGATGTCCACGTTTTCGGTGGCGGCCATGACCTGCTCGACACGACGCACGATCGAGTCGGTGGTCTCGAGATCGGTGCCGTCGGGCATGCGCACGGCCACGGTGGCCCGAGGAGGCTCCGTGGAGGGGAAGAACTCGGTGCCGTGGTTGAGCATCCCGTAGAGGATGAAGCTGGCCACCAGCGTGCCTCCGCCAGCCGAGGCGGACAGGTAGCGGAAGCGGATGGACAGCTGGAGCAACGACTTGTAGGCCCGCATGATGGGGTTGCGGGTCTCCAGCAGGTCGACCTTCTTGACCTTCTTGATGCGCATCATCTTGGCCGTCGCCACGGGCAGGATGCCCACCGCCACGACCAATGAGCTCACCAGCACGATGATCACCGTCTTGGGGAGGTACCCCATGAACTCGCCCATGATCCCCGACCAGAAGACGAGCGGGAAGAAGGCGGCCACGGTGGTGGCGGTCGACGCGGCGACGGCCATGGCGACTTCCTGGGTGCCGTCGATGCTCGCTTCCTTGAGGGTCTTTCCTTCCTCGGCGTGTCGATAGATGTTCTCGACCACCACGATGGCGTTGTCGACCAACATTCCCAAGGCCAGGATGAGGCTGAACAGCACGATCATGTTCAGCGTGATGCCGAAGAACTGGATGATGGCGAAGCTCATCAACATGCTCAGCGGGATGCTGATGGCCACGAACAGGCTGTTGCGTGCCCCCATGAAGAAGAAGATCACGCCCACCACGAGCAGCAGGGCCGTGATGATGTTGTTCTCGAGATCGCTGACCATCTCTCGGATGAACTTCGACTGGTCGGCCAGGGACTGGTGGGTCACGCCCTCGGGCCAGGTCTCGGCGTGCTCGGCTGCGAGGCGCTTCACCTCGTCGTTGATGTCGACGATGTTGGCTCCGGCCCGCTTGGTGACCGCCAGGGACACCGACTGTTGCTGGTTCATCCGGGCGTAGGTGCTTGCGTCGGCGTAGCCGTCGATGACCCGGCCCAGGT
>JAERSX010000947.1 GCA_016845285.1 Deltaproteobacteria bacterium
CCCCAGCGAGATGGTGGCCCGCCTTCACCTCACGGACGCAATCGTGCCGACCGACTTCGAGCGCTGTTCATCGGGTCGAGACACCTGGACTCGAAGCGCATCACCTTCGAAGGCTCCAACGAGTCAGGAAAAATGGATATCAACGGTGTGTTCTTCTCGGTAAAACACGAGACATCAGCATCGTTCGGGGTGCTGTGATGCTTGTAGCCACACGGAAGGAATCGTCATGAGCCGATTGACCATGAAAGAACGTCTCCACCTCGTGGGACCCATCTTGTTGGTCATGGGCTTGGTCTCCTCCAAGGGCTTGTTCGATCGCTTCATCCACAACGGTCCTTCACTGGACGAGGTGGGAGTCTCTACCGTCAGCACCGATGGAGAGGCGGGCCCATTCACCGGGAGTTGGCTGTTCATCGAGGTGGGTGGTGAGATCTACCGCTGCTCCGGCGACGGTAAGTGGCCGAGCCCTCGCGTGGGTGTCGAGGTGCTCTACGATCCCAGCGACCCATCCAACTGCCGGGACAAGGGTCTGGTGGGGAGACTGTCTTCCTATGAGGGGCTCGTCATGCTGGGGTGTGCCAACTTCCTGCTCTTCGGTGGACCCGTGACGCTGTGGGCCATCGTGAGCTATCGACGTAAAAGGGAGCACAAGCGACGGATCCTCCATGACTTGGACCGATGAGCATGCACAGGTAGAGCGCTGACTCGGCGCAACACGCAATTTCGTCACGGCAGTCGCCAGCCAATCAGAGGAAGATAGGGGTGAGAGCACCGGCAAGGAGTGGACCGTGAGCGGCAAGCAGCACCAGAGCGCGACCCCCGAGTCCACCCCTGCGGTCGCTCCGGTCTCGGGCCAGAGCTCGGGGGTGCCCCAGCAAGATCTCGTGGGCAACCAGGCCATGGCGAGCACCACCCAGGCCGCCCAGGAGTCGGCGCGCAGCGGCTCGAGTCTCCCCTGGGACTTCGGGGCATCCTCCCTGTTGGGCGGCGGCTGGTTCGGGTCCCAGAGCCCCGAGGTGACGGCCACGGTCGACGTCGCGGAGACCGGAGGCACCACCGCCGACACCTGTGGCGAGGGAGCCAGCTTCACCGAGCAGGCCGAGTGCATCTTCAGCAACCTCGACACCGACGGCGACGGCTACATCTCCGAGGAGGAGATCGACTCCGCGGCCACGGCCACCGGCGAGGACGAGTACACCGGGGCCGACGCGGTCACCATCGCGACCCTGCGGCGCTACCGCACCAACCTCGAAGAGCTGTCGAACGACGAGTACTTCGACGAGAACAGCGGAGTGACCCTCGCCGACATCCAGGCCTACGGTCAGGCCCTGGAGAAGCTGCGGGCGGACGGCACCCCCATCCCCGAGGAGCTCGGCGGCCTCGAGTACATGTTCCAGTCGAGCACCGACCGCCTCAACGGCAGCAGCCCCGAGCTGGTGGGGGAGGACGGGCCGGACCTGGCGAGCACCCACCAGGGCAGCATCGGCTCCTGCTCCTTCCACGCGGCCGTGGGTGGCATGCTCGATCAGGGCCGCGGGCAGGATCTGATGGACATGATCAGCGAGAACGATGACGGCACCTACACCGTGACCTTCCCCGGAGCGGAGGCCGTGACCGTCAACGCCCCCACCCAGACCGAGCTCGCCATCGGGGCCACCGCCGGCGCCAACGGACAGTGGCTCACCATCCTCGAGAAGGCCTACGGGCGCAGCCGCGACGCCGACGCGGCCCTGGACGTGGACGCCGCCCGGGGCTCGCTCGTCGATGCCATCTCGACCCTGACCGGCAACGACACCAACCGCGACCTCACCGCCTTCACCGACGAGTCCACCCACCACGAGCGCCTCCAGGACGCCCTGGAAAACGGCCGCATCGTGACGGCCAGCAACATGGGCGACACCCAGCAGGGCATTCCCGGCAAGCACGCGTACACGGTCATGCACTACGACCCCGAGTCCCAGACGGTGACCCTGCGCAACCCGTGGGGCTCGCCAATGGAGGGCACGAACTACGCCAACTGGGGCGAGCGCACCAACCCCGATGGGCAGACCGCCGACGGCGCCCAGGACGGCGTGTTCACCGTCACCTTGGAGGAGTTCGACGACATCTTCCGCGATGTCGCCTACGAGGAAGCCTCCGACTAGGAGCCCCAGGCCTCCACGGGAAGCACCGTCACGAGCGCCGCGTGCAGGGCCTCACCGTGCACGCCGAGGAGCGCGCGTGCCACCCGTGCCTCCTCGTCGATCCGCGCGCCCCACGCTGCGTGCTCCTCGGCGCTCAGGGGGATCCGCTCGCAGGGAGGCGGCGTGCCGTCCACGGACTGGGAGAGGTCGTACTCGCAGCGGTAGGCGCCACCGGAGGCGAGGAGCTCGCTGCGGGCGGCGTGCACGCCGTCGATCATGGTCAGGCCCACCGTCCGCAGGCCATCGGGAGAGGCCAGGACCTGGGCCACCGTGGCGTCCACCACGGCCGCCGCGTCGGCGGCTTCGGCCTTGGTGCCGGGCAGGCTGCACTGGAGCTCGGTGTCGGCGACCTTCGTGCTGACGTGGTCGGAGATGCGCAGGCGCTCGACGCCCGACGGCTCGCCCGGCTCGTAGAAGACGGCGGTGTAGTGGCTGCCGTTGATCTTGCGCCCGTGCAGGCTGAGCGAGATGCGGGCGCCCCACTCCCCGTCGAGCCGCCCGGCGCTGAAGGCCAGGCCGAAGACCTCGGGGAACTTGTTGCCGTAGGCCATGGTGTTCAGGTTGATCCAGGCGGCGTCCCAGGGGGCGTCCTGCACGAGCTTGCTCGGGTTGCAGGCACCGCTGCCACGACACCAGCTCTCGCGGACGAAGGAGCCGCCGCGCTTGAGGGGGACGTGGGTCCAGGTGGCGCCGCGCTCCTGGGCCAGGGCGCGAAGCTGCTGGTGGCGAGCGGCGGTTGTGGGATCGTCGAAGCGCAGGTCCGCGAGGGACAGCGCTGCAGCAGGTGTGGCGGGCATGGTGTCCTCCCCAGCGCTCTGGGGGCAGCCGATGGTCACGAGGAGGGCGCTCAGGCCCACCGTTGCGTACGTCGATCGTCGCCAACGTGTCATGGGTGCGCCTATCACCCCTCGACCTGCTCTGCGGCCGCCACCTGCGACACACCCTCCGCGACGGGTCGCCCCGCCGAAGAGCCCGGCTGTTCAGAGGCCCCCTGAGCGGCACCCGCGACAGCGACGACGCCACCACCGCTGTCGGCGCGCTACTCGGCCAGCGCCACGTCGTCGACGTACCAGCCCTCCTCTTCGGCCGCGCGATCGCTCACGAACCAGAAGCGCACCTGGAACTCGGCGGTGAGGACATCCGAGTCGAGCGAGACGGTGACTTCCTCCCAGTCATCGCCCGCACCGGACCACGCCTCCTCGCCGTCGAAATCAGACTCGTCGTCACACTCCGAGAAGTTGCCCTCCACGACCCCGGTGTACTCCTCGCTGGGATCGACCTCCTGCCAGCTCTGCCCACCATCTGCCGAGACCTGGACCTTGGCACCATCCCACCACGTGTCAGAGCTCTCCTCCTCGAGCTCGTAGCGGTGCCAGAAGCTGAGCGTGAGGTCCTGATCGGCACAGGCCGTGAGATCGAGCACGGGCGACAAGAGGGCGCCGGCCTCGCACGCGCCGTACTCACCATCCATGCCGGTGGCCCAACAGGACTCGCCCGAGTGACAGTCGTCGGCATCGGGGGTGCCGTGCTCCCACGGGTCGTCGAACCCATCGTCCGTCTCCTCGCTCCAGAAGCCCTGCTCGCCCTCCTCGAAGTCGAAGCTCACCAGGGAATCGGCACACGAGGTCGACTCGCCCCCGCTGTCGCCTGTTCCGGCGGCACCGGTGTCGGTGGAGAGGACCTGCTTGCCTTGGCCGCAGCCGACACCGAGCAACAAGACGAGAGAACCGAGTCCGAACCTCAAGGCGACACTCCAGCATGACAGCGGAGCGACGTGCCCCGGCGCAATATCGCATGAGCGTCGCGGAGAACGGAGGGCGTCGGCCTGGACCACAGTGCCGATGACGAACTGCTGCTCGCCTCTCCCGGTCGTCATCTGGTTGTCTTCCCACATGGTGCTGGGTTGAGTCGACTCCAACACCGGGAGACCAGCCCCGCGCCTTCCTCGATGGAATCTACGACCAAGGCGTGTTCGCAGGGTCGACACCCGCGACGTGTTGCGGCGAGGTGCTCACGCATCACCGCGCTGCGCACCTCACGTCTTGGGCCAGCCTCTGCAGCCCTGCTGCTCACTCGATCGGCCCGGGAAACCAACCCGCAGCTGTCCCGCCCCAGCGGCGCAAGTGTCCAGACTCCGTTGTAATTTTGTTGTGACAGTTCAAGTTCGGTGGGTCCCTTAGCTTGCTGGCGACAGACCGCAGCGGGCATGACGCTCGCTGTGGCGTCTCGCTTGGGAATCGGAGCTACTCCATGGCTCGTCCACCTCGCATCGTCACCCCAGCCGCGACCAACGTCGCCGCTGCCTGCCTGGCCCTGTGCATCCCTGCCACCGCATCAGCCCAAGTACCACCGCCCTACGCCTTCAGCCCCTGCCAGACCTGCGCCGAAGACGTCGACGGCACAAGCATCCAGTGCAGCGA
>JAERSX010000948.1 GCA_016845285.1 Deltaproteobacteria bacterium
CACCTGGGTGCGTCCGCTGGAGCAAGAGCTCGCAGCCCTGCCCGTCGACGCCGCCGTCGCCACCGGCGGCGGTCGACTGCACCTGACCATGGACCGCTACGAGGCCGACTGGGACATGGTCGCCCGTGGATGGTCCCTCCACGTCCACGGAAACGGTCGCCGCTTCCCCAGCGCCAGCGCCGCCATCGAGTCCCTCTACGCCGCGGACCCCGACGTCGATGACCAGTACCTGCCTGGCTTCGTCGTGGGCGACTACACCGGCATGGACGATGGCGACGCCGTCATCTTCTTCAATTTTCGTGGCGACCGCGCCATGGAGATCAGCCGCGCCTTCGATACCGGCGACGAGTTCGACGCCTTCGACCGCGGACGCAAGCCCGACGTCTTCTACGCCGGCATGATGGAGTACGACGGCGACACCAAGACCCCTCGGCACAGCCTGGTGGCCCCACCGGCCATCGACGGCACCGTCAGCCAGTACTTCGAGGCCGCGAAGCTCAACGTGCTCTCGGTCTCGGAGACCCAGAAGTACGGCCACGTCACCTACTTCTTCAACGGCAACCGCAGTGAGCCCGGCAAGCTCGAGAAGTGGGTGGAGGTGCCCTCACGACAGAGCGACTTCGCCGCCGAGCCAGCCATGTTGGCCCAAGAGGTCACCAAGTACGTCATCGATGAGATCCCCGAAGGCGGCTACCCCCACATTCGCCTGAACCTGGCGAACGGAGACATGGTGGGCCACACCGGCGACCTCGAAGCCACCGCCGCTGCCGTCGCCGTGCTCGACGACTGCGTGGGCCAGCTCATCGCCGCCTGCGAGGCCCACGGGGTGGTGATGGTGCTCACCGCCGACCATGGAAACGCCGACGAGATGTTCCGGGTGGACAAGAAGACCGGTGCGTACGCCCAAGACGAGACTGGGGCCCGTGTGGTCTCACCTAGCCACTCATGCAACCCCGTGCCGGTCGCCATCGTGGACCCGACGGGTCGCTGGACCCTGATCGGCAACCACGTCGACGAAGTGGTGGGTGGCATCGCGCAGATCGGCGCCACCTTGCTCCAGCTGCACGATCTGCCCGTGCCAGACAACTACCTACCAAGCCTCGTACGACCCGCCTGAGCGAGCGTGCCCCAGCTCGACCGTCTGCTCAGTCGCAGACGGTGTGGGCCGCGTAGCTGATGTCCACCAGGTCGCCCTCGCCCGGAATCTTCTCGGTGAAGGAGACCTCGTTGGCGTCGGAATCGTAGGTCCACGTGCTGCGAACGTCGCCGTTCACCTGCACCTCGATGGTCTCCTCGACGGCATCGTGGGTGAGCTCGAAGGTGTCCTGGTTGATGGACGCCTCGGCGAGCTGCTGCAGGTTGGACGTGGTGGCCCAGTCACCACAGATGCTCAGGAAGACACCACCAGTGGCGGCCACAGCCTCGTAGTAGCCGCTGCCAGCGTCAGCGCTCGCACAGCCGCTGGGGTAGTCGCCGGCGATGGCGCTCACCTTGACGTTGCTGGCGCTGCCCTTCTTGTCGATCATCCGCTGCACGAGGGTGTCCCAGGTCTCTCCGCTGGTCCACTGGCTCTGCTCGGGCTCATCGCTGACCTGGATGATGTGGAGCATGGCGTCCTCGCGGAGGAAGCCGTCGTTGCACTCGCCGCCATCGGTGGCTTCCACCGCGTTGGCCCCCACCGTGAGCAGGGCCTCGGTGTACCAGCCACCGCCCGACTTCACGCCCTGGCTGAACTTGCTCTCGTAGCTGGAGACCGAGGGGGTCAGGATGCCCGTGTTGTTGCAGCCGTTGTCGTCGTTGACGACCATGATCTGCCAATCGTTGGAGTAGCTCGAGAGCTCGCTGATGAACTTGCTGAAGTTGTTGGCGAGCCGGGCCTGATCGTCGTCCATGGAGCAGGACTGGTCCACGGAGAAGATGATGTCCGAGGGCGGGTCGGAGGGGATCTCCCAGCTGTCGATGTACTCGGCCCCGTACTGCCCGGCGCCCGTCTGATCGGCGGTGCGCTGGCCCATGGGCTCGTTGCTCGTCACCTTGAGCTCGGCGGTGTAGTCAGCCTCCGCGTCGGGATTGAAGACGACCGTCAAGGTGGTCAGCTCACCCGGCTGCAGCTCGATGGGAAGCGCGTAGTCCTCGGCCATCGTGAAGTTGTCGCCCGCGAACTCGATGTCCTGGATGGTCAGCGCGTCGGTGCCCACGTTGGCGAGGTCGATGTAGTTCTCCTCGTCGCAGCCGATGTAGGTGATGCCGAAGTCGAGGGGGTTGGGGGTGATCTCGAGCTCGGGCACAGAGCCTGCGCCGAGGAGCTCGACCTGCACCATGCCGTCGTCAGGGTCGTCCGAGGAGACGACGGCGTTTGCCAGCTGGTCCTGTGCACCGAAGGGCAGGAAGGCGACCTCGATCTCTTCGGACGTGCCCGGCGGCAACGTGAAGGAGAGGCTCTCGGTGAGGATCGTGAAGCTGCTTGCGTCGTTGCCGGCGATCTCGATGCCGCTCACATCCAGGTCCGTGGCGCCCACGCTCTCGACCACAAAGGTCTGCACGACCGCCTCGTCATCCTGTCCCAGCTCACCGAAGTCGAGGAAGCTCGGCGTCACCGAGATCTCCGGACCGTCACCGTCGCCCTTGTCGCCGACATTGGAGAAGCCCTGCTCCATGCAGCCAAAGGAGAACAGGCTGAGGACGAGGAACGTGCGAGACATGAGGACTCCGTGACGGGGAGGGCGAGGGACGACTCGCGCTCGATGGGTGCATTTTACACCACAAGGACATGCAAAATCCATGCCCGTGGAACATTCTGTGGAATCGACGATAACGCCGATGGGATCGAGGTGACAACCGTGTGACGGCGCAAGGTGGGACACCCATGACCCAGCCCAGCCG
>JAERSX010000949.1 GCA_016845285.1 Deltaproteobacteria bacterium
GAGTGAGGATAGCGCCGACGGTATCCCTGGATGACCCCGGTCCACACAGCCTCGGCAGCTCCCTCCGACACCAACGCCAGCGCGCAGCCGCCGAAGCCCCCACCCATCATGCGGGCGCCGAAGCAGCCCGGCTCCGAAGCAGCCAAGGCCACCATGCTGTCCAGCTCCGCACAGCTCACGGCGTAGTCGTGCCGCAGGCTCTGGTGGCTCTCCATGAACAGACCGCCCAGCGCGATCGCATCGCCCGACCGCACGGCCTCGGCGGCGGCGTCGACTCGCGCATTCTCGGTGATGCCGTGCCGCAGGCGATCGTCGATGACGTCGCCCCGCCCCAGGTCGTCGAGGTGCAGGTCCCGCCAGTGCATGACGTCGCGACGGGTCACGCGGTCGATGCCTGCACGTACCTGCCCCACACGCTCGGCATAGGCGCTGCCTGCCAGCGCACGTCGCACCCCGGTGTCGAGGACCAGGAAGTCCACCTGCCGCAGGTTGTTGGGGACCTGCGTCACCTCGAGGCTGCGGAAGTCGATGCGCAGGAGGTGGTCCGGCCGAGACAGCTGGCTGGCCATCTGGTCGAGGAGGCCACACTTCACACCCGCCCAGACGTGCTCGACCCGCTGGGCCAGGCGCACCAGCGTGCGGTCGTCCAGCTCCACGCCCGTCCAGGCACGCAGTGCGTTCATCCAAGCCACACACAAGGCGGCGGAGGACGAGAGGCCCGCTCCGAGGGGCACGTCGCCCGCGACGGCCGCGTCGAAGCCACGCTCGAGGCCACAGTGTTCGCGAAAGACCTCGACGGCCCCAGCCATGTACCGCTGCCAGCCAGCCGGGGGATCGAGCCCCGGGCCCAGCTCGAAGGACCACCGCTCATCGCTCGCCAGGCTGTGGATGTTCACGGTGGAGTCGTCGCGACCCACCAGACCGACCAGCACGTGGCGATCGATGGCTCCCGGCAGGCTCAGGCCGCCGATGTAGTCGGTGTGTTCGCCGATGAGGTTGATGCGTCCGGGCGCAATTCCCACGGCATCGGAGCCACGGCCCAGGGCCGCCTCCACCAGGTCCAGCAGGCGCTCGGGACCCCGGAGGACCGGCGCCGGCAGCGATCCGGCGGCGGCCAGACGGTCCGCCCAGACCGCCTCAGCCCAGGCCACCTCTTCGGGCGTGTTCAGCCCCACCAGCTCCCGCCAGTCGTCGATGCACATGGCCTCGATGCGATCGCCATCCTCGGCCATGATCGCGATGACATCGGTGAGGTAGCGCTCACCGGTGTCCGGGTGCGGCTTCACCCGCGCCAGCGCCCACCACAGTGCCTTGGCATCGAAGAGGAAGTGGCTCGTGAGCAGCTCTGGGATGGCCAGCTGCTCTGGGGTGCAGTCCCGCTCCTCGACACAGCCCAGCACCCGCCCCTGGTCGTCCCGAAGCACCCGCGCATAGGGCGGAGGGTCTCGGAAGATGGCCGTCAGGAAGCTACAAGCCGCACCCGTCTGTTCATGGTGGCGGGCCAGGGCAGCCAGGCTCTCACCACGCAGGAGCGGACTGTCCCCCACGAGCACGAAGACCGCCGAGGCATCGCCCACCGCCTCCCGCGCGCAGCCCAGGGCCGAAGCTGTGCCATCCCGCACCTCCTGCAGGGGCGTGTGGACCCCCTGCGGCAGCGCCGCACGCACCGCATCCGCGCCGTGCCCCACGACCACGATGTGCTCGGTCACGCCGGCGTCATCGAGAGCATCGAGGACCCGTAGCACGAGCCCCCGCCCCGACAGGGGCACCAGCGGCTTGGGCAGCTCGGAGCGCATCCGTGTGCCCCTTCCGGCAGCCAGCACGACAGCGACGGTGTTCACGGGTCCCTGCTCCGGGCGATGGTGTCGACGAAGGGCTGAGCCCCCGCCCGCAGTCTGCGCTCCTGGGTCTCCCGGTTCAACGCATAGAGGCCGAACTGCATGGCCCAGCCCTCGGCCCACTCGAAGTTGTCCATGAGCGACCAGTAGTAGAAGCCGCGCACGTCCACGCCATCGTCCATGGCTCGCTTCGTGGCGTAGAGGTATCGGCGGATCCAGGTGGCCCGACGGTCGTCCGTCGCATCCGCGATGCCGTTCTCGGTGATGTAGATGGGCAGCCCCACCTCCGAGAGCCGATGCAGCGCGCGCCACAGCCCCTCGGCATAGATGGTGTAGGGCATGTCGGTCATGATCTGACCCGGCCGACTGTGTGCGTCGAAGGGCGGCTCTCGTGGCAGGAGCGGATCGATGAGCAGGTTGGCGTAGTAGTTGAGCCCGGCGAAGTCGCCGCGTGGCCCGTCGAGCTGCTCGTCGATGTTCACGAAGAAGGGGATGCGGATCTGGACCCGACCGGTGCGGAGGAAGCGGAGGATGCTCTCGTTGTAGACGTGGTCGAGGACCCGACAGAGCAACCAGTGGACGGGGTTCCAGCGCTGCCAGGGATCCATCTGGAAGATGTTCTTGACCAGACCGACCTGGGCGTCCCCCCCGCCAGGAAGCGCCTTGATGGCAGCCACCATCTGGACGTGGGCCGCACACAGGTTGCGGATGACCCGCCCCAGCACACGGGGCGACTTCTTGCCCGGCGGGAAGACGCCAAGACCCCATCCCATGACGCTGAAGGGGCCGGGCTCGTTGAAGGTGCACCACAGGCGCACCCGGCCGCCGTACCGCCGGTAGACCGTCTCGGTGAACCGCACGATGTAGTCGATGTTCTCGACCTTCTCGAAAGATCCCAGGTCTTCGAACCAGAGCGGATGGCTGAAGTGATGAAGCGAGATCATCGGCTCGATGCCGTGGGCCTCGCAGGCGTCGATGACCGCGTCGTAGTGGGCCAGGGCGGCCTCGTCGTAGGCGCCGGGACTGGGCTCGATGCGGCTCCAGGACAGGCTGAAGCGGTAGGTGTCCACGCCGAGATCGGCCCGCATGGCCGCGATGTCCTCGGCGAAGCGCTCCCAGTGCTCCGCGGCAGACCCGCAGAGGTCTCCGTTCTGGATGCGGGACTTGCCCTTGGCGTCGGGCTCTCGCTCCCAGCGCGCCCAGTTGTTGTCGGTGTGGCCCCCCTCCACCTGATGGGCCGCTGTGGCTGTGCCCCAGCGGAAGTCCGGCGGGAAGACCACCTGATCCAGCTCGGGCTCGAGCGCGTCCCAGTCCCACAGCGGCTCCGGGTGCTTCTTCGCCATCGACCGCGCCCACCACAGCGCAGCGACCAAGTCCAACACGAGCATACCGGCCACGATGAGGCCGATGATCAGGGGGTCCATGGGGTGCTCCTCCCATCGCCTATCACCGCTCGACACGAGCGTACGTCACACGCCATCAAGACGACACCACCCCCGCGGTCAGCAACCGGTAGCATTCGGCGATGCTCACACTGCTCACCCTGTCCTTCCTCTCCGGCCCCGCCGAGGCCGCCGGCTACTACACCAGCGATGTGGGGGTCCGCGCCTTCTCCCGAGGTGGCGCCTACGTGGCCGGCCCCAGCGACCTGCTGGCCCTCTGGTACAAC
>JAERSX010000950.1 GCA_016845285.1 Deltaproteobacteria bacterium
GTCCCGGTAGCCACCGTTACCAGCTCTCGGGGGGCGCTGGCGCCGTGCTGGAGGCCGACTCGGTGCGCCCGCCCGACCTGCTGCTGGCGGTGGGCCTGGATGCTGGCCACGGTGGCCAGCGAGCAGAGGCGCGGATCCGCCTGGCGATGCCGCTGTCTCCCGAAGACCTCCCCCTGGTCGAGACCCCGCGGCTCCACTTCGATGCGGGGCTGGGCCGGGTGGTGCAGCGGCGGGTCCAGGCCTTCGGCGACCTGGTGTTTCGCGAGCTCCCCGCGACAGGACGCATGGACCCCGAGGTCGCGGCGGCCTGTCTGTTGGAGGCGCTCCGAGACGATGCAGAGGCCGCGCTGGACCCATCGGACCAAGCTCGGGGCCTTCGCAGGCGCCTCGCCTTGCTCCACCACCACCTGGGCGATGAGGGCTGGGCACCGCCGCCGAGCTGGGAGGAGCTCCTCGCCGATCTCTGCCCAGGTCGTCGCTCGGTGGCCGAGCTTCGACGGGCCGACCTCCTCGTGCCCTTGCGCCGGCGCCTTCGGGGCCGGCAGCATGCTGAGCTCAAGGTGCTGGCACCCACGCGCTTCGCGCTCCCGGGGGGGCGGTCCGCTGAGATCCGCTACGACGCACCGGACCGCCCCCCCGTGCTCGCCGCGCGCATCCAGCAGCTGTTTGGTCTCCGTCAGACGCCCCGAATCGCCCGGGGGCGGGTCACCCTGCAGGTGCACCTCCTCGCGCCGAACGGACGCCCTGCGCAGGTGACCTCGGATCTCGCCCACTTCTGGGCGCACACCTACGCCGAGGTCCGCAAGGAGCTGCGGGGGCGCTACCCCAAGCACGCCTGGCCGGCCGATCCCCTCACGTCCCCGAGTCGCTGAAGAGAGACCGGAGCGACACCCGCATTCCTCCATCGACCGCCTCCTGGACCCCCTTCAGCCGCGCCTCGACGGGTCCGATGGTCCAGCAGGCCTCCTCTGGCAGGACCTCGATGGGCGCGCCCTCGGCCTCGTTCAGCGGGCAGATGTCGCGCCGCTCGACGCCATCCTGTGCCCAGCGCAAGGGGAGCCCCTGGGTGCGGCAGACGTAGGGTCGATCGGCGTAGATGCGGCAGGCGCCGTGGGCATCGAGCATGGCGCAGGCACCGGTGGGGTGGGGGTTGGCGACCAGGACGTGGCCGTGGCGCTGCTTGATGAGGTCGGCCTCGGTGGCGAAGACCGTCAGCCCGTCCACACAGCAGCTGTGGCAGCCACGCTCGCAGGCCATGCGGGGGGCGTGGCGCGCCTCGAGGGGAGCCACCAGATCGTCGACCAGGCGGTGCAGCTGGTCCACGTAGTCCCGGGCCTGCTCTGGCTCCATGGGCGCCTCCTCGGTGCGTTGGCGTGTATAAGTCAGGGTGATGGGCACCCGCTTCCCAACCCACGCCAGCCTGGTCCTCGCAGGGCTCGTCCATGTCCTGGGCGGATGCAAGCCCTCTGGGGTGCTGGTGCTGCCACCCACCACCACCCAGGACGCCCCCGACTCCGGCCTGAGCCTCGCCGAGCCCGGTCTCTCGGTGCCTCCCTACGTGCAGCTCCGCGAGCCCGGAAGCGCACACCTTCGCTTCGAGATGGTCCTCGACGACCGGGCATCCGAGGTGGAGGTCTCAATGGACGGCGGCGCGGTCGAGGTCCTGGAGCCGGAGCTCTGGGCCTCCGATGTGGACTACAGCTGGGACGTCGGCGACCCGGACGTGGCCCACCCCGACCAGCCTGGCCTGCACGTGATCCACGAGCTGATCTTCGAGGACCTCGCGCCTGGCACCCAGGTTGCCTACACGGTCCATGCCCCCGATGAGGAGCCCTGGTCGGGGAGCTTCCGCATGCCGCCGCCGCCGGGCGAGCCCTTCCGCGTGGCCTTCGTGGGCGACACCCTGTGGCCCGTCTCGGCCTCGATCTACGCCGACATGGCCACCCACGAGCCCGACCTCCTGCTCCACGGCGGCGATCTGCAGTA
Organism: Deltaproteobacteria bacterium; assembly: GCA_016845285.1. Lineage (GTDB taxonomy): Bacteria > Myxococcota_A > UBA796 > UBA796 > UBA2385 > BH17. The sequence goes on from JAERSX010000950.1 coordinate 1,987, forward strand.
CCAGACCTACGCCGACGACACCTGGAGCGGGTCGATGTACGACCAGGCGCCCGTGGCCGCCAACGCCCTCTTTCAGCCCACCATCGGCAATCACGAGTACGAAGGCCTCGATGAATTCGGGCTGATGTACAGCCGGCTGTTCAGCCAGATGGGGGACTCTGGGCCCATCGAGTACTACGCCTTCACCTACGGAGGCTGGCGCTTCTTCGCGCTCAACGGCGAGACCGATCTGGGCGACGAGGGCTCGCTGCAGCAGGTCTGGCTGGACGCCCAGCTCGAGCGAGTCGCCGAGGACCCCGACATCATCGGAACCGTCGCTTTCCTGCACCGGCCCTCGTACACCTTGGGCCGACACATGCCCGAGCTCGACGTGCGAGACGCCCTCGAGCCACGCTTCGGTGGCGGGCGGGGAGCGCTGGTGCTCGCTGCCCACAACCACAGCTACGAGCGCTTCGAGGTGGACGGCACCACCTGGCTCGTCGACGGCGGCGGTGGCGCGGGCCTCTACGACATCGACGAGCATCTCGACTACCTGCCCGAGGACGCCGAGCTTCGGGTCACCGGCAGCACCTCACACGGCTACACGATCCTCGACTTCGACGGTGACGGGAGCATCTTGTTGCGACGCTTCGCCCTCGGTCAGGGCCTCGTCGACGAGGTCACGCTCGGGCCGTGAACCTCAGTGGCCTCGGGCCTCCCGAGCCAGGGCACGAAGGGCGTCGTCGACGGGTCCGGGCCTCCAGCCCAGCTCGGTGCGGGCGCGTGCGCCGGAGCGGAAGCGGGGCAGGGTCATCTGCTCCAGCGCGCCCATGGTCTGTCCGACGCGAGGCAGGTTCTTGAGTGCACGTGGCAGGGCGGCGGGGAGGGGCACCCTGCGGGGCCGGCGGCCCAGCATCCGCGCGAGGGTGGCGACGACCTGGCCGTAGCGACGGTTCTCGGCGCCCAGCAGATAGCGCCGGCCGGGTGCGCCGTGTTCCATGGCCAGGAGGTGGCCCTCGGCGGCGTCCCCCAGGGCCACGAAGCACTTGCCGCCAGCTGGCGCCGGGCTGACGGGCAGCCGCGCCGCCATCAGGAGGGGACGCACCACCACGCCGTGGACATCGCCAGTGCCCACGACGTAGTCAGGGTTGACGATCCAGGCTCCGGCGTCGCGGCCGCGGGCCTCGATGCCCAGCTTCGTCTCCCGGTAGACCTTGCCCGTGCCGGCGATGGGACGGGCCGGATCCTCGCTGGGCTGGTCCTCGGTGCCGGGT
>JAERSX010000951.1 GCA_016845285.1 Deltaproteobacteria bacterium
CTCTTCGGCGCCACCCCCGGTCTGCTCGCCTTCCGTCGGGCACTCGGGTACCGCCTCGTCCGGGTCGGAGCCTCGCGAGGGGACCGCTCGGGCGAACCTGCCGCGGTGATGGTCCGGCCGGTCACCGAGGCCGCGAGGGCGCTTGTCGAGGATCTACGCGCCGAGCTGGCGTGGAACCTCGAAGCCCAGCTCGCACTGCTGACACAGGAGCCGGAGCTCGGCCTCGCGCCCGCCCTCCGCGCGGCTCTGCTCGACGGCCTGCCACCTCCTCACGGGCCATGGCCCCTGGACGGCTACCTGGACGGCCCCCGAACCTACGACGCGGTGGCACGCAGCCTGGAGGTGCGCCTCCCCGTGGAGCGGGTCGCCGAGCTCGTCGCCATGGGGGAGATCTCACCAAGCGAGGCGTCGCTGTTGCGGGCTCGAATCCACGGGCGTCTGGGCTGGCGGGCCTGCCAGATCGCCGCCGACCTCGCCTCGGTGCGGGCCACCCAGCGGACCCTGCGCCGCCTCATTCGGCGCGTCCTACATCCACACGTCTGAGGCACGTCCTCGCGTCGAACTTCCACCTCCGCTACCGTGAAGCGATGCGCCCGCCCTCCCCCATGCTGGGCCTCGTCGTCGTGCTCATCGTCGGCTTGGTACTTCCGGTGTGCGGCTCGGTGATCCTCACCTCTGCGGCCCCAGACCTCGAGTGGTCCCACATCCCATTCCACAGCGTGGCGGAAGCCGCTGGCGGCATCATCGCCCTGGTCATGGCGGCGCTCATGGCCTACCGATCGCGCGGGCGCCTCCGGGAGAGCGAGGACCGCTGGATCGCCGCGGCCCTCGCCGGCATGGGCGTCCTCGACATCGCCCACGCCGCGGTCGACCCAGGACCCCTCTTCGTGTGGTTCCACAGCTCGGCCACCCTCGTCGGAGGCGTGGTCTTCGCGGGGGTCTGGCTGCCCATGTCGGGCAAGCAGGGGCGCCACCTCGCGCTGTGGGTCTTCGGCCTCGCATCCGCCTTCGTGACCGCCAGCCTGTACGCGCCCTCCATGGTGCCCACCATGGCCGTCGGCGGAGAGTTCACACCCCTCGCGCGCGCGCTCAACGGGGTCGGCGGCGTCGGCTTCTACGCGGCTGCGGTGTACTTCGCGCTGCGCTTCCGGAGCACCAAGGCTTGGGACGAGCTCTTCTTCGCGACCCACTGCACCTTGTTCGGCTCGGCAGGAGTCCTCTTCGAGATGAGCACCCTGTGGGACGGGCCCTGGTGGTGGTGGCACCTGCTGAGGCTCGCCGCCTACGCCGTCGCCATCGGATACCTCGGCACCGAGATGGTCCGCTGGGACAGCCGCCTGACCGAGCTCAACGACGAGCTGGACTTCGCGAACCAGACCCTCGAGGAGCGTGTGCGGTTGCGCACGTCCGAGCTCGATCAGGCCAACTCCCTGCTCAAGGCCGAGATGGGCAGCCGACAACGTCTCGAGGAAGAGCGCTGGATGACCCGGCTCCGACAGAGCCAGAAGCTGGAGAGCCTCGGCGTCCTCGCCGGAGGGATCGCCCACGACTTCAACAACCTGCTGGCTGGCGTGGTGGGCAACGTCGACCTGGTGCTCAACGAGACCACCGAGCCCAGCGTGCGCCACGCCGCCAAGCGCATCGAGCGCGCCGGCCAGCGGGCGGCCAACCTCACCCGACAGCTGCTGGCCTACTCGGGCAAGGGCCAGTTCGTGGTCGACACGCTGGAGCTCAACGAAGAGCTGCGCGAGATGACCGAGCTGCTCACGACATCCACCACCCCTCGCCACACCCTCGAGTGGCGCCTCACCGACGAGCCTCTCCATGTGGAGGTCGACCGTACGCAGCTGCAGCAGGTGGTGATGAACCTGCTCACCAACGCCGCCGATGCCATCGACGGACCGACCGGGACCATCACCCTGCGAACGGGCGCGCTCACCGCCGACGCCAGCTACTTCTCCACCGCTGCCGTCGGCAACGATCTCGGCTCGGGCGAGTACGTGTTCGTCGAGGTGCAGGACAACGGCAACGGCATGGACCTGCTCACCCAGGACCGGATGTTCGACCCCTTCTTCACCACCAAGGAGTCCGGACGGGGACTGGGGCTCTCGGCCACCCTCGGAATCGTGCGCGGCCACAACGGAGCCCTGCGTGTGGCCAGCGCCCCCGGTCGAGGGACCCGCATGCGCTTGATCCTGCCAGCCGTCGATGCACCGCCGATCTCCAGCCCCGAGGCTCCGAGGATCGCCTGGGAGGGGCAGGGCTTGATCCTGGTCATCGACGACGAGCCCGAGCTCCGCGAGCTGCTCAGCGAGGCACTGCCCATGCTGGGCTTCGACGTCATCACCGCCGAGGACGGCGCCACGGGCCTGCAGCGGTTCCAGGAGCACATCGACAACGTCCAAGCGGTCATCCTCGACCTGACCATGCCCGGCATGACCGGCGAGGATGTCTACGCCGAGCTCCGCAAGCTCCACGCAAACCCCCGGGTGCTGTTCAGCAGCGGCTACTCCGAGTTCTCCACCAAGGTTCGCTTCGGCGACGAGTCCACGGTGGGCTTCCTGCAGAAGCCCTACCGACTGACCACCCTGCGAGAGAAGCTCGAGGAGCTCTTCGCCGAGGACACTCCCATCGAGTGAGGCCGGACGGCGGCCGCTCAGCCACGGGGATCGGAGATGGCCGCCCCGAGGTCCTCGACGAGCGCATGGATGCGGTCACGGTGGGTGCGGAAGCTGAGCACGCAGACGCGAATGACGAAGGCGGGGGCACCGTCGAGGAGCACGGTGGCGCCCGTGAGCAGGACGCGGCCGCGGTCGTTGACGCGGGCGATGATGCGCTTGTTGAGCCCATCGAGGAAGTGGGCATCGCGCTCGGCCTGGTCGAGGTGATCGACGGTCACGCGGAAGGCGAAGAGCGACAGCTCGGGGCGCGTGACCATGCGC
>JAERSX010000952.1 GCA_016845285.1 Deltaproteobacteria bacterium
CCCTGGGCCCCCGACAACACGACCAGTCGCGGCCCCTGAGCGCAGACCGTCTCTTGAAGGATGGCCCAGAGGCGATCGCGCTCGTCGACGCGACCCACCATGGGCGTCCGGCGCAGACGCAGCAGCGAGAGGGCTGGCCCACCCGGCCCCACCTCCGTGCCTGCGTGGTCTCTGGCGCGCCAGTCGGGAGGCAGCGCCACCCTCGCCTCGGAGCGGGGTGGGAGTGCCCGGTGGATCAAGGTCACCGGGTGCGCGCTCGAACCAGGGTCGGCGGGTTCGTCGAGGAGGCCGAGGGAGCGCCAGGCCACCGCCGCCGAGGCGAAGCGCTCGCTTGCACGAGATGCCGTCATGCGACGCAGCCAGCCGATGACGCCACGCGGCAGCTCGCCCAGCTCCACCCGCCGCTCGAGGAAGGGCTCGTCGATGCTCAGGGTGAGCCGGCCGCCGTCGGCGCCACACATCATGCAGGCAGCGACCATGCCCAGCGAGTACAGGTCGCTCTCCGGGCCGATGTCTTGTGGACGACCCGCCATCTGCTCAGGGGGCGAGCACACCGGGTTTCGACCGGGCACCCTCGTTCGCTCGCCACCGTCGAGATGGTAGGCCAGGCCGAAGTCGGAGAGCAGCGGGAGGACCGGCGCCTCGCCGCTCCCGCCCATGAGCACGTTGGCCGGCTTGATGTCGAGATGGACGATCCCCCGAGCGTGCGCGTGCGCGAGGGCTTCGAGCAACCCCCCCAGCACAGACCCGAGCTCACTCCAGGACATGGGGCCCGATTCGCGGATGTGGTCGCCCAGGGTGCCGCGCTCGGCCAGCGCCATCACCAGGAAGGGAGCCCCCTCGACCAGGGCTTGCTGCACCGACGCGGCCTCGGCGCCCACGGTGCCCTGGTCGTAGATGGGCACCACGTGAGGGTGATCCAGCCCGGCGATGGCCTGGACCTCTCGCCGAAATGCCTCATGCAGGTGCGGACTGCGCCAACCACGCCGGGAGAGCACCTTGACCGCCACCTGCTGGCCGGTGGCGCGGTGCGCCCCTCGCCAGACCTCGCCCATGCCCCCGAAGCCGATGAGCTCGACCACATCGTAGTCGCCCAGCCGCGCGACCACACCGCCCGTCTCAGCCTGGCTCGGTGCTGGTGCAACGACGGGCGGCGCGAGGTCCGAGAGCCGATCTTGCAAGCGCGTTCGCCGACGCCATCGACCCAGTCGCTCCCACTGCCCCAGCGCCAGCGTCCAGGCCGAGGTCGCCTCGTCGGGCTGTCCAGCCTGGAGAGCCACATCCCCGCTCACTTCGAGAAGCTCGGTCAGATCGACATCGACGAAGCCCGTTTGCTCCAGCCCTGCGATGGCGGCCTCCAGACACCGCCCAAATGCCCGCCAGTCTCCGCGCTCGCTGGCGAGTCGGGTCCAGACGACATCGACAGCAGCCAACATCCCCGGTCGGCCCTGGCTCCGGAAGGCCTCGGCTGCACACGTGAGCATCTGCTCGGCGCCCTCGAGCTGGCCGCGCTCGATGAGCACCAGCGCAAGGTTGAACTCCACGAAGGCCGCTGAGCCAGACCGAACGGCCGAGAAGCTGGCCAGGGCGCGACGATAGGCCCGCTCCGCCTCCAACAGACGGCCTTGCTGCCGCAGGAGGTCGCCCAGCTTGTTCTCGCAGTTGGCCACACCCCAGCGGCTACCGAGCTCGGACATCGTGGCCCGGGCAAGCGCGAGCAGCTCGCTGGCCCGGCTCCCTTCGCCCCGCTGGTGTGCCACCTCGGCCAGCCCCATGCGCGCCATGGCCAGGCGACGCAGGTCGTCGAGTTCCTCGAAGAGACGTACCGCCAGGCCGAAGTCCACCTCGGCAGCGTCGAGCTCACCGAGGTTGAGCTGGAGATAGCCCTGCTCGAGCCTCGCCTCGCCCAGGAAGAGCGGAGCCTCCTGGCCCGCAGCGATGAGCTCCATCTCGTCGTGCAGTGCGAAGGCCTGAGCGGGCAGCCCCTGTTCGCGGGCCATGCGTCCGAGGTCGCGCAAGGCCCCCAGCAGCTCGGGGGTCCAGCCGAAGCGCCGCCCGGCACTCTCCACCTGGCGCAGCCAGAGACGGGCCTCGTCGAGCTCGCCGCGCAGGCGTAGGTAGCGGGCACGACACAACCAGCCCCGTCCCCAGCGCGGATCGTCTTCTGGGAGATCGGCTCGGTGGGCGGCGTGCTGCCACTGCCCCAGCAGGGCACTTGCCACCTCGACATCGGACTCCGCGATGCGACGACTCAGCGCCTCCAGCAAGGGGTCCAGGGCCTCGGCCTCGGCGCCAGCCTCGAGAAGATGGGTGGCGAGACGCTGCTGAGGTCGGCTGGGGTCGCCGTCCGTCAGCCGCTTGCGGACCACATCTGCACAGATGCGATGGAGCGCGGCCCCGCGACCGGCCCGCCGGGCTCGCTGCTGGAAGAGCAGCCGGAGGCGACCGTGGGCGAAGGTCCAGCCCCCGTCGCCACGAGCGCTGCCACCACGGCCGAGGTTCGCGTCCAGCAAGGCGCCCACGATCTCGTCGGGCTCGGCGGCTCCCACCGCGTCACAGATGTCGATCCAATCCTCCCAGGCCACCACGTGTCCCATGAGGGCGGCGCACTGCAGGGCCTCATCGGCACCTGCGGGGGCCTCGGCCACGAAGCGCTCCACCTGAGCAGCCCAGAGCTCGCTCAGGCTGGGTGGCAAGACATCAGCATGCTCGGCACGCAGACGGTGGCCCTGTGGACCACCCTCCAGCATCCCGCGCTGCATCCATTCGTCCACGAGCTGCACCGCGTAGACAGGCAGACCCTCGCTCCGCTCTTGGAGGATCCGAGACAGCTCTGGAGCGAGGCCAAACTGCTGCCGCACGAGCCCATCGAGCTCCTCGGCACCCATGGGTCCCACCTCGAGTGCCAGGGCTCCGCTGCGTGCGGTCAGCTCCCGAAGCCGCATCGCCGCCTGTCGCAGCTCGTCCAGATCGTCGTTCTGGACCGTCAACACCAGCAAAGCTGGAATGGGCGCGGCCTCGCGCAGATCGCGTCCGTCCAGCATCCAGGCCGCGAAGTCGAGTCCCTCCAGCCCCCAGTGGACGTCGTCCAGGGACACGATGACCGGGCGCTCCCGGCCGAGTCGCCGCAGGAACTGCGCCACCCCGCTGAAGCGTTCGCCTTGGGGT
>JAERSX010000953.1 GCA_016845285.1 Deltaproteobacteria bacterium
CCCCAGTTGTCGGCCTCGATGACCAGCACGCCGCTCAGGTTTCCGTCGGCGTCGATCTCACCCTCGAATTCGAGGTCGTACTCGTCGGTGCCACCCCAGTCGCCGCTGTCTTCACCCACACACACGCCGTCACCGTCGACCTCACCGTCGTCGTCGATGTCGAGCTCGAGCTCACCCTCGCAGTCGTCCCAGCCATAGGCTTCATCGATCGCCACGACCTCGATCCCACCGACCCAGTCGCTGGCCCAGTCTTCGAGGGAGGGGCCCGCCTCCTCCTCCTCTTCCTCCTCTTCACCCTCGCCCTCGCCCTCGCCCTCGCCCTCGCCTTCACCCGCGTTGGGATCGCCTGGGGCGGCGACGGAGCCGGAGCCCGAGCTGCAGGCCGCGAGTAGCAAGGAACAGAAAATCAGTGTGCGCATGAGGCCTCCGTCGAATGAATCAGGTCGACTCTTGTTGTCCCAACCATGCCCCGACCACGTCCCAAGGATCACCTGAACGCGCGATGCTGACATGGTGTTTACCTCACAGACAGGCCTGAGCTTCAGCCACGACGGCGGGGTGTCTCTCCCGGGCCACATCGAGGATGTCGTCGACGATCCATCCCCAGCGCTCAGCGTCGATGAAGGGATCGGCCTCGATGTGCGCAGCGAGGAAGGCACGTCGGTCCTCGACCGCCTCGCCCAGCAGGCCATCCGGATCCACCAGCTCGGCCACCCGCAAGACCTCGGTGCAGTAGTCCTCTCGCCAGTGCGTCATCAGCGCCTCGGCGATGAGGCTCTCGAAGTCCGCGTTCCACGTCGGGTGCACATCGAAGATGCTCTCCGAGCTGGCGTTGTAGACCGTCAGCGCCTGATCGAGGTCCCAGCGGTAGGTCACGAAGCCACCATCGCCGTGGTGGAGCATGAAGTTCTGACCGCTGCTCGCCATGCCGTCCACGTCGGGCAAGACCATGTCGACAGCGGTGGCCGTGAGCCAGGAATCGACGTCGATGTGCTCGGGCAGACACTCGACCACCTCGTCGGAGCTGGCGCAGGCGATGAGCGGAATGAGATCGGTCTCCATCGCCTCGAGCTGGGTGTCTCCCTTGGGCTCGTAGGTGGCGGCGTAGTCGTCGGGCTCGTCGCCCAACCACGCGAAGTCGCCAGCAGCGCCGCAGTAGCCCGAGGCCTTGTACAGGCTGCCCTCGCCGTCGAAGTGAGCGTCCACGTACGCGTCGTCGTCGGGCTCCTCGGTGTAGGGGTAGAGCCCCTGTGGCTCGCCATTGACGGAGAGCAAGGCAAAGGCGTTGCGCGGAGCCGGGAGACCAGCCTCCCGGGAGACCATCAAGGCGAGATGCTCCCGCATCAACGAGTAGTCCCCCTCGGTGCCCAGGAGGTTGATGCGCTCTGCGTCGTGGAGCTCCTGACCAGCCGTCAGGTGGTGGAGCTTCAGCTTGAAGCCAGGTCGCTCGTACTCCCCCTCCTGGAGCCCACTGTGGCCGCGCAGTCGGACCCCGATCTGCCCCATGTCTTCGGTGCTTCCATCCACCGGGTTCACGAAGCGCAGCCCCGCCTCCACGTACGGTCGATCGGCACACTCATCGTCTTTGTCGATGGCGGCCCACAAGGTGTCCTGCCAATTGTCTTCGGCGAATTCCAGCTGGAATTCCGGGAGCCCGTTCGGGTCCCACAGCGCCTCGCCAGCAGCAGGGGGCTCGTCGCCCGTGTCGTCCTGGGCCCCGGAGTCGCCGGTGGTGCCGGAGTCGCCGGCAGCGCCGGAGTCGGAGTCGGAGTCGGAGTCGGTGCCCTGGGACCCCTGCCCTCGCGCCGTACAGGCGCCGAGGGCGACGACCGCTAGAGCAACGGCAAGGAGCCGTGGGCTCCGTTCGTGCGGATGTGGGTGCATGCCGTCATCGTCGCACCCACCGGGTCCGTTTGCCACCTCGCCCACGTCCCAGGACCCCGCGGCCCCCACTCATGCCTCAGGGCCAGAGCACACCATCGCTCGTCTCCACCACCGTGCACTCCGCTGAGGTGCTGAAGGGAGTGAAGACGATGGCGAGGTTGCACATCTCGTCCTCGCTCGTGAGGCCGTAGCTCACGTCGATGTCGTTGGGGTTGGTCCAGGTGCAGGTGTACTCGAAGCCTTGCCCCGCAGGAACCGAGAGTCCTTCTTCGTACTGGGTGATCTTCGGGTCATGCCAGTCATCATTGGTGTAGAAGATGTCGCCCACGGTCTCGCCGTCGTAGGGAGCCACGGTGAACTCGACGCCCAGCGCATGGGTGTGCGAGGCCAGGAACTGCACCTCGACGTCCTCGTTGAAGAGGCACCGGGTCCACTCGGTGGCGGTGCTGTTGGCGGGCACCGAGATGGTCTCGTCCCGCACCTGACCACCCCAGATCATGTCGGTGACGTCGTCGGAGTCGATGGTGTAGGCGTTGATGACCGAGTACAGCGTGACGTCTTCGGTCGACGTGTTGACGTAGTGCACCTCGTGGACGATCTGGATGCCGGGCGGCATGTTGGCGACCACGCCCTCGGGCAGCGCCAAGGTGTCGTCGGCGGTGCCCTGGCTCCCGAAGAACATGATCTGGTCTTTCATCATGGACTCTTCGCCGTAGAGCTCTTCACAGTCGTGGGTGCCAGGCTCCAGAGAGGCCCCGGACAAGGCCACCGTCGACAGGGTCATGTGGTGGGTCCCGGGGTTCTGGATGTAGCGGACGCTGTTGACCGGCGCGTAGTCGTCGGTGGGCAGGTCGTAGACCTCGCAGGCCCAGGTCTCCTCGCCTGCGGGCGCCAGCGCGGTCATCGACATCTGGAAGCCCTCGCCGTCCGCGGGAGGCTCGAGGGTGGGGATCTCCTCCGCGGAGCCGGAGTCGGCCCCCGCGGGGGGGGCGTCGTCCTTGCAGCCGAGGGTGAGCAACACGAGGAATGGTGCGATGCGGGTCATGACATCTCCGAAGCGTGGGGGGCGTTCTCGGCGATCTGCCACGCCAGGGGCCGACCCGCCAGGAATGGTTGAACGCCGTCGGTCAGCCCGTCGACGTCGAGGCGGTCGGGTACCCGGCTGCCAGGGCGCCTGACCAGGGTGACATGGTCGTTGTTGGGAGGAAGACCGTAGAAGGCCGGACCGTTCAGACTCGCGAAACCTTCGAGCTTGTCGAGGGCATCGTTGGCATCGAAGACCTCGGCGTAGAGCTGCAGGGCCACCGGCGCGGTGTAGCAGCCGGCACAGCCGCAGGCGCTCTCCTTGCGACCGACGGCGTGGGGCGCGCTGTCGGTGCCGAGGAAGAAAGCCGGATGTCCAGAGCACACCGCGTCCACCAGCGCCTGCTGGTGCCGGGCTCTCTTGAGCACGGGCAAGCAGTAGTAGTGGGGCTTCACGCCACCCACGAGCAGGTCGTTGCGGTTGGCGAGGAGGTGCTGCGGGGTCACCGTCGCGGCCACCTGGGGGGCGTGCTCCCGCACGAAGGCCACGGCCTCAGCGGTGGTGACGTGCTCCAGGACCACCTTGAGACGGGGGTGCCGGACCACCAGCGGTGCCAGGATCTGCTCGATGAAGACGGCCTCCCGGTCGAAGATGTCGACGTGGGCATCGGTGACCTCTCCGTGCACGAGCAGGGGCATGCCCAGCTCGGACATGCGCTCCAGGACCGGCGTGAGCGCGTCGATGTCGGTGACCCCGCTGGCGGAGTTGGTGGTGGCGCCAGCCGGGTACAGCTTCACGGCGGTGAGCACACCGGTCTCGAAGCCTGCCGCGAGATCATCCGGGTCGGTGTCGTCGGTCAGATACGCCGTCATCAGCGGGGTGAAGTCACTGCCCGCGGGGCGCGCGGCGAGGATGCGCTCCCGGTACGCGGCGGCCTCCGCGGTGGTCCGCACCGGTGGCACGAGGTTGGGCATGGCGATGCCACGGCCCATGACCGCGGCGGTATCGGGCAAGACCGCCGCCAACATGGCGCCGTCTCGCAGGTGGAGATGCCAGTCGTCGGGGCGACGGAGTGTGAGACGGTCCACAGACCCTCCGGGCCCGCGAGGCTACCGCAGCCCTAGGCCGCTTCGTCTGCCACCTGCTTCATGAGCCCCACCAGGCGATCGAGCTCCCGAGGGTGGGTGTAGACGTTGGGGCTGATGCGCACGCCCTGTACCTCGGGGTGCTGAATGGGGGTCACCACGATGCGGGCACGCTTCCACAGCTCGGACACCATGTCGCCAGGCGCCACCCCCTCGGTGTCGACGAGGCCGATGGCCCCGGACCACTCGGGGTGGTCGGGGGTGTGGAAGCGGAACCGGGGGTCCTCGCGGAGCGCGTCGGTCCAGCGCGCGCGCAGCGACAGGAGCCGGGCGTGCTTGCGCGGCAGGCCGATGCGCCGATGGAAGGCCAGAGCCTCTGCCACCGCGTTGTGGCCCGCGGCGGGGTGGGTGCCGATCTCCTCGAACTTGCGGATGTCGCCGTCCTGGCTCTCAGCCGCCGGCTGCAAGGCCCAGGTCGAGGCGATGCGCTCCCGTCGCACGTACAGGAAGCCCGTTCCGATGGGGGCGAGCAGCCACTTGTGGAGGCTCGTGCCGTAGTAGTCGCAGCCGATGGCGTGCATGTCGGCGGGCACGTGGGCGAAGGCGTGGGCGCCGTCCACGATGCTGATCAGCCCATGCTCTCTGGCCCAGGCGCACACCGCCGCCACCGGGATCACCTGGCCGGTCAAGAAGACGACATGGCTCACGTGCACCACCCGCGTCCGCTCGGTGCGGGCGGCCTCGAGTGCCGCGATCAACGGCGCGGCATCGGTGAGCGGCCCCGGAAAGGAGACCTCTCTGAGCACGATCCCCTCGCGCCGCGCCCGCTGCTTCCAGGTGTTCTTCATGCGGGGGTAGTCGTGGGTGGTGGTGAGGATCTCGTCGCCGCGCTGGAGGTCGATGCCGAGCTGGCAGATCTGGAGAGCCTCCGAGGCATTCCGGGTGATCGCGAGCTCGTCGGGGTCGCAGCCGGCCTCGGCGGCGAGCTCGGTGCGCACGGTCTCCACGCCGGGCTCGAGCTGACGCCACATGGTGTAGGCCGGCGCGAGGTTGGAGTGGTCGAGGTAGCGCTGGTGGGCCTCGTGCACGACCCGCGGAGCTGGGGAGCAGCCACCGTTGTTGAGGTTGCTCAAGGTGCGGTCCAGGTCGAAGGCCTGCTGGATCTCGGCCCAAAACGCCTCGTCGTCGGGGACGGCGGCCGGCACATCCGGCGTCGACCGACGACGACCGGCGTGGGCGACGCTGGCAGCAAGGGTGGCGGTGGACGCGAGCAGGCTTCGGCGGCTGAACATGGCCCGATGATCGCACGAGCCCGTGTCACACCACCGCTAGGGCTGCATGCGCTCGCCCAGGACCGCCGCCACCATCACCAGGACCACGCCGACGCCCAGCATGAGGACCATCCACAGCGGCGTGAAGCCAGCTCCGAAGACCAGGGCGAAGACGAAGAGCGTGGGAATCGAGGCGATGACCGGCTCGAGCACCGTGTGCCCGGGTGACAGGCGCCCTGAGATCCAGCCCCCCACCAGGAAGCCCACCACGCCAGCCAGCGCCACCTGCCCTCGGTTCGACATGACGTCTGCATCCGAGGCCAGGTCGAGGCCCGTCACGACCCGCACGATGCCCAGGACCGCCACCTGCGCCACGAAGATGATGATGGCGCTGTAGACGATCCAGAGACGGCTGGCCTTCTCGATGCCCTCGGACGGGGCCGTGCGCACGGGCACGAACTGGCCGCTGTCGTCGGGGGAGTGCCAGGAGGCCTCGCCCTTGTCGCTCACCAGGGCGCGCAGCCGCCCCATCTCTCCACCATCGAGCCACACCCCCCCCTTCGGGCAGACGTCGATGAGGAGCTCGCTGCCTGGAGGCCACTCCACCTCGGTGGCCCCCTCCTGGCAGCCCGGGCAGGCGGGGCCTGGGCCTCGCTCCTCGCCCTCGGCCAGGAGGTCCACACCGTCGTCGAGCCCGGCGAACTCGTGGAGCTCGCCCGGGTCGAAGAACACGCCCCAGCATGCGGGGCAGAAGTCGGTGGTGGGGCCCGCCGGCGTGTCGACCGCAGACAGCATCTGCTCCGGTAGACAGCGCGGACAGATGCGGGGCGCGGCAACCATGAGTTCCCCAACGACGGGTGTGGCAGAACGGTTCCAAGGCGCCGGGGCAGGACCCCAGCGCCCTCACCGTGAGACCGGCCGGAAGCGGCTAGCCGCCGACGGCTTCGGCCAGCTGCTTGCCCGACTTGAACTTCACCACGCGCTTGGACGCGATCTGGATCTTCTTGCCGGTCTTGGGGTGGGTACCGGTGCGGCCTGCACGCTCGGTGGTGTGGAAGGAACCGAAGCCTGCCAGGACGACCTTCTCGCCGCCGGCCAAGGCGCCCTGCATGGCGTCGATGGCTGCGTCGATGGCCTTGCCTGACTGGACCTTGCTCAAACCTGTGGCGCCAGCAACGGCAGTGATGATGTCAGCCTTGTTCACGAAGTACTCCTAGAGCGCCGGTTCTGTCGAACCTGTCGGGATGATCGAGTGGGGTAAATGCCCGATCGGGGCAAGCGCTATGGTCGCAGCCTCCGCCCAGGTTTGCAAAAAAGTCGTAAGCCCCCGGTCGGGGGCTCCACCCTCGAATTCGCGTTTTATCGCCGTAGAAGCCAGCTATCGACGCCCCTTCACCTGTACTTCCACGAGCTCGGAGAGTGACTCGCTGCCATCGAGGACGGCGCCTTGTTCAGAATCTCCCAGAATCTCGAAGCGTCCGAGTGCCAGGGCAAAGGCACCGACCAGGCGAAAGCCCTCGTCGGGGTCGAGGGTCGAACAAGCCCCCAGAGCGAACGTCTGGTGGCAGCCACCCTCGAGCTCCACCCACGTGTAGTCGATGCCCTCGATCTGCTCCCACTCCCCAGCCTGACCCACGTCGTCTTCCGAGCCAGCCAACAAGACCACGGGCACCGAGACCGACTGGTAGCCGTCGTCGCCGAACCAGTCCTCGCTGTACGTTCCAGCCATGGGGAGAGACGCGGCCACCCGTGGGTCGGCCAGTCCGGCCTCGATGCGCGTCAGCAGCTCGGGGTGACAGGTGCCATCCCCCAGCTCGCCGGCCTCGCAGCGCGCCGCGATGCGGTCCAGATCGTAGGTGGCGCCAGCGACGCCCCAGCTGGTGTACACGCCGAAGCTGTGACCGCTGGACAGCACGGCCTGGGTGTGGGCGCGTCCGTCCAAGGCGGCGTCCTCGTCCAGGGCGTCGAGGGCCTGCGACACATCGAGGGGACGGTGGACGTAGTGCTCGCTGGGGCGCGGGTCGACCTCGTCGACCAGGGTGTTGTCGGTGTGATCGGGCGCCACGAAGACCCAGCCATGGGACGCGAAGTGACGCGCCAGGAACGCGCTCGTCGCGCCGTAGCCCAGGTGACCGTGGGAGTGCAGGTGCACCGGGTAGCCCTGCTCGTGTACGGGCGGCGCCAGGGAGGCGTCCTCGAAGCTGGCCTCGTCGGTGCCCACCGTGTACGCCGCCGCGGAGCCTGCCGTGTCGGTGGTCGGGTACCAGAGGTTGATGCGCACCGTGCGGTCTTCGAAGCCGCTGCCCGGGCTGTAGGTGCGCGCCCAGGTGCGGTAGCCGACCCCGTAGGGACCGGGCTCGTCGATGTCCCACGACAGGGGATCGACCGTGTCGGCCTGGCCGGAGTCGGCCCCCGGCGAGGGTGCGGGCTCACCGGCGCAGCCCACCAGGCTGAACAAGCCAAGCAGGGCGAGCGAACAACAGACGTCACGGCACACGGTGGCCTCCGGGATCCCAGGGTCGGCGACCCTCGCTGGACGAGCCATCCTATGGCGGTGGCGCTCACACCGAAGGGATCGGTGGTGTCCGCTCCCCATGCTGCGCTGTCCGCCCTCCACAGCAGTGCCCTCTGGGGCATCTCTCCTCGGACGCCAAGCGGCCTCCGGGCGCCTTCGGACAGGCATTTCACGTCCGAGAGCCTGCGCACCCCTCCGAGGGCCCCGACCCGGCGCTATGCTGCCCCGACGCCCTGGAGTCCATCGTGCGCGCAGCGCTCCTGTTTCCCCTGATGCTGGCTGGGCCAGCGGCCGCCGATGTCCCGGCCGGCGAATTCATCGACGATGCCGCGCTCCTCGATGTCACCCCCGAGGGCCTCGCCGCCCTGCCAGCCCTGGCACCGATCCTGTTGCCCGACAAGATCAGCGTGGCCACCACCTCCGACGGAGACTGGTACTACGGCTACAAGGTCGAGAACATGTGGATCGGCATGGAGCTCGGCGACACCACGGTGATCCCCGACACCCAGCTCCTCGACATCGACAGCGAGATCCTGGTCAAGGTCAACGACAGCTCCGATCCCTTCGCGCTGACCGTCGAGCTCATCGGCATCTCCTCGACCTGCGACGGCCACGTCGAGCAGACACCCATCTACGCGGCCCTCGACCTCGGCATGGAGGTCATCGACCCGGGCGACGGCACCCCGCCGGTCATCGACGTCACCGTCACCGGCCTCGACGTCGACATCAGCGAGCTCGACGGCGACGACATCGTGCTGGAAGACTGCGCCCTGGGCACGATCATCGACGTCCTCGACTGGTTCGGGCTCGATGTCGAGGGGCTCATCCTGGACAACCTCGCCGGGCCTCTGCTCGAGGACCAGATCGGCGATCTCGGCACCACCCTCGAGGAGACGCTGGAGGACGCCTTCGACGCCCTCGTCATCGCCGAGGAGTTCGAGCTCGAGGGCATCATCGCCACCCTCGACCTCTACCCGAGCGACGTGATCATCGACTCCGGTGGCCTCCGCCTGCAGCTCGCCGGGCGCATGAATGTCGACGAGACGGCCCAGTGCATCGCCGCCTACGACGACGGCAGCTCCTACAGCCACGGGGGCGCCCAGCCCATCATCCGCGAGGTCCCCGTCGACGTGACGGAGGGCTACCACGCCAGCGTCTTCCTGAGCGACGAGTTCGGCAACCAGGCCCTCTACTCGCTCTGGCGCGGCGGCCTGCTCTGCCAGACCGTCGACTCCGAGCTCACCGGTGGCATCTCTCTCGACAGCAGCATCCTCCAGAACCTCGCCACGCCCGAGGACAGCGAAGAGGGCTACCTCGATCACCTGTGGGGAGAGGACGAGAGCCACGAGCTGATCATCTACACCGTGCCCAAGGTCGCCCCCACCCTGGTCTACGACGGCGACAACGACATCGTGCTCAGCATCGAGGACATGGGCCTCGACATGGTCACCGAGCTGGCCCACCGCCAGGCCCGCATCGTCCAGGTCGACCTGGCCCTCGATGCCGGCATCGACCTCCTCCTCGACCCCTCCACGGGCGCCATCGAGATCGCCGCCAACATCCAGGGCGACGACATCGTGGCCAACACCTCGGTCAACGAGTTCGCGCCCGAGGCCAACGAAGAGATCGCCGACGGCATCAGCGGGCTCTTCGACGCCATGGTGGGGCCGCTCATCGACGGCCTGCTGGGCGACCTCGCCATCCAGCTCCCCAGCTTCTCCGGCCTCGGGCTGACCGCCCTGGAGATCAGCGCCGCAGGCGAGGACGAAGACTGGCTCGGGGCCTACGCCATGATGGGCGAGGTGCCCTACGAGAGCGCTGGCGGCCTCTCGGGCGGCTGTGGTGACGAGGGCGGCGACTCCTGCGGCGGCTGCGGCGAAGATGGCTCCGACTCGTGTACCGGCTGCGGCGACGGCAGCGAAGACGGCTGCACCGTGGGTGACGAAGGCTGCGACAACTGGGACGGCGGCTGCAGCGAAGGTGGCGGCAGCTGCAGCGTCTCCGGTAAGTTCCGAGGGCGTCTCGCCTTGCTGGCCCTGCCGCTGGGGCTGGCCCTGATGCGCCGCCGCGAAGAGGATGCGGTCTGAGCACAGGGAGGCCGCTGACCCATGTGGGGTGACCGCTTCGAGCTGATCAGCATCCTGGGCGACGGCGGCATGGCGACGGTCCACCTGGCCCACGACACGGTCCGCGACGAGCGGGTCGCGCTGAAGGTGCTGCACCCCCACCTGGCCCGGGATCCCAACATGCGGGCGCGCCTGCGCCGAGAGCTCCGCGCCGCTGGACGCATCCGCCACGACGCCGCCCTGGTGCCCACGAGCTCCACGAGCACGACGGTGGCCTCGCCCTGAGCATGCCCTACCAC
>JAERSX010000954.1 GCA_016845285.1 Deltaproteobacteria bacterium
CGGCCCTCGACGCCAAGGCAGCCGTGCTGCTGGGTCACTCCCTCGGTGCAACCACCGTGGTGTCTGCGGCGCTCCTGCGACCCGAGCGGGTCGCGGCGCTCGGACTGCTGGCGCCCGTGGGCTTCGAGCCTCACTGGTCTGTGCCCGAGCCCCGCATACGGAGCCTGGCCCGGATGGTCGCCCGACCGGTCCTGGGCCGGCTCATGGCCTGGCCCTTGCGCCGAGCCTTTGCCGCAATGGGCTTCCCCAGCTCGCTCACACACACGCAGCGTGTCCAGACACTGCGCATGGCTGGCGCCCTCGACTTCGAGCTTCACCTGGCCAATTGCCGCACGCTGACCCAGCCCTGCCTGGTGGCCTGGGCCCGCGACGATCGCCTGGTGGCCCCCCACATCATCGAGGGTCTCACCGAGGTCGTGCCCGAAGGGCCCCGACTGTGCTTCCAGACCGGTGGCCACAACCTCCAGAAGACCCAGGCTACCGAGATAGCCGAAGCCATGAGGTGCTGGATGTCCGGCCTCAGCTCACCCGCACCCACTCCTTGACCACGGCCCGCTTGGCGCCCACGCAGCTCGCCTGCTGCTCCCCCCGCGCAACCTGCCTCACCTTCAGCGGCTCAGACCCCTCGAACGCCACGAGCACCCCGTCCTCGACGAGCTCCTCTCGCGTCAGGACCCGTGCCGTGCGGAGATCGTGACCGCCCAGGATCTCGGCCGCCTGCACGGCCTTGGACCAGCCGACGCGCCCACGCACCCGATCGGCTCGGAACAGCCGGCCCGCCGACCATGCGTGGTGGAAGGACTCCGCCTCACCGGGCACCATCAGGCCGAAGTTGACGCCCTCCGGCAGGGCCAGCAAGGTGGCCGCGAAGCGGTGGCCACCCAGGTGTGAGGCCTGCCAGGTTCCCGCTGGGTGTAGGGCAGCAAGCCGCTGGTACAGGGCGCAGCCGTACTTCGCACAGCACGCGTCGCGCTTGCCGTGGGTGCACACCAGGTAGGTCGGGCCCGACACGATCGCCCCGTGGCTGCGTCCGGCCACCCAGCCCTCCAGATCGACCTGCGCGACGTCTGCGAGCCCCGCCACCGTGCGTCGCTCGACCTGCTCCCGTCCGGGCACCATGCGGGCAAGGAGCAGGGTGTGCGGGGTGTCGGGTGCCAACCTGGGCCGACGGATGAAGACCACCCGGACGCCCGACCCCTTCGGCGCGAGTGCCTGGAGCCGTTCCTCCAGCCCTGCGGGGAGCTGGGTGTCGCCCAGGCCCTTGCGCCCCCACGGCGCACGCACCTCGACGCCCAGCCACACCGGGGTGCGCTCCACAGCGCTGCCGGCGATGGGATGCCCACCAGCGCGGGTCTGATCACTACACGGGAGCTCGACGGCGTCCATGGCCAGATCCTCCAGGTCGGACGCATAGCCCAACCTGGGGGGAGACGTCCTACCCAGCTGTCAGAGCGAGCCGGTCGGCAGAGGCGCGAAGCCAGGCCTCGGTGGCCTCTTGGTCGCGCTCGCTGAGGGCGTGGATGCGGGCTCGGATGCGCTGCACACGCTGCGTCACCGCAGCCCTGGAGACCCCAGCCTGTCGGGCGTACTCGCTGCGGCTGCCCGCGCCGAGCAGGTCCAGCAGGTAGCCCTGGTCCTTCTCACTCAGTGGCGTGTCCGGCACGATGCGCACCGCTTGCTCGGGCGAGGCGATGTATCCGCTCCAGGCGCGCACGTGCTCTCCGGCCTCACCGTCGAGGGCGTCGCGCTCGCGCCGCTTCTTGCGAGCCGTGCGCCAGACCACCCGGTCGCACACGCAGCGGGCGAAGGCGAGCAGCTCGCCCACCGAGTCCCCCCGGAACTGGGCCAGCGCCCCGCTCATGAGCTGGTACAGCACCTCGCCCACCATCTCCTCTTCATCTGCCGCGCTCAGCAGATCTGGGTACCGGCTGCGGGAATGGCGCCGCACGCGGCTGTGGCTGTAGCGGGCCAGGGTCAGGTACAGCTCACGCGCCTCGGCGGTGTGCCGGTCGGCGATGAGCGCCCGAACCTGCAGGCGAACGTCGAATTGTTGTGAGTCCACCATCATCAGAAGCCGTTGTAGATGCGTTCACGGTCCTGCGAGCCGCTGGGCGTGAACGTGAACGACCCGGTGCCGGTGCCTTCTCCTGCACCCTCACCCTCACCCTCACCCTCACCTTCACCGTCGCTGTCCACCTCGGTGTCACCGCTACACATCATCAAGGCATCGTCGGGCAGGTCCCATTGCTCCACCGGCAGCTCGAGCCCGAAGGAGGCAAAGGCGCTCAGCAGCAGCGCGAAGAGGCAACTCATGGGACGGACTCCGTGCGGAGGAGAGCAAGGTCGGGATCGGAAGCGATGAAGTGGTCGAGGCCAGCGACGAGCTGGGCCGGGAAGCTCGCGCGGATCTCGCCGAGCAGACTGACGGCATCGGCCTCGTCTCCGAGACGGAGCAGCGTGGCGAGCACGTTGGCGAGGTTGCCTGCAGCCCGCTGCCGCTCGAAGGCACGCGAGAAGTAGTCCAGGGCCACCGCGTAGCGCTTCTTCTGAAATGCGAGGACACCGCGATGTCGGTCGATGCTGGCAAGGTTCTGCTGCAGCTCGGGGCCACCGACTTCCAGGGCTGCGTCCTCCTGGAGCGCGACCTGGCGGGCGGCCTCGGCGTGATCAGCCACCTGCGGGCTGGCGGCGACGACGTGGAGGGCGTTGTGAAAGGCCACGCGGTCGATCTTGCCGGCCTCGTGGAACTCGAGCGCCAGTGCCCTGGCCGCCTCGGGACCCAGCTGATCGAGGCTCTGGCCGATCCGCGTCATGGCCTCGCGCTGCGCCGGGGAGATGAGCGAGGCGTCGACGACGTACGCATCGCCGTCCACGGCGTGCATGATGCGATCGAGGAGCGCCTGGTAGTTCATCGACTGGGTGTCTCCCGACGTCCGATCCGTAGAAGGCCTGCAGGGCGAGGAAGAGGAGGTGGTCCCAGCATTCCTCACCGTTAACGACCTCGCCGTGTTTTCATTGTTCATGACAAGGAGCTCGCGTGAAGACACTGTTCCTCCTCACGCTGCTGACCGGTCCCGCGCACGCTGAAGAGCGCGCTCTGCCCGCAGGCGTAGAGCTCCTCGAGGTCACCGAGGCCCCCAAGGGCGGCGTCGCAAAGGTGAACCTGGACCTCGCTGGCGCCAGCGTGCGGAGCGCCATTCGGCTGCTCGCCGAGGTGGGCCAGATCAACGTGGTCTTCACCGATGAGATCCAAGGAGACGTCACCGCACGTCTGCACGACGTCACCTGGGAGGACGCGATGGCCACGATCCTCCTGTCGAAGGGCCTGACCGTCACCCCTGTTCCAGGACCCTCGACCGTCTTCAAGGTGCACCCCATCGAACCGTGAGCCGCGGTGGGGTGCACGGGCGCGATAGAGCCTTCGGCCGAGGTCTGCCGTGCGCGTCGCCCTGATCCTGCCGCCCCTGACGCAGCTCAACACGCCCTACCCGTCGACCGGGTATCTGGCGCGCTTCCTCCGCACACACGGGGTGAGCAGCAGCCAACACGACCTGGGCCTGGCCCTTGCGCTGCGGGTCCTCTCCCGTGATGGAATCCGAGAGATATTCGACGCCATCGAAACTCACGCTGACACAAACGCCTCTTTTTCCGACGATCTGCCGGAGCCGGCCTGGCGAGCCTTGGCCCTGCGGGAAGCCCACGAGTCCGGTGTCGAGGCCGCCGTCGCGCTCCTACAGGGTCCGTCCCGCACCCTGGCGAGTCGGGTGCTCTGCGGACTGCTCCCCACCACACCACGCCTCGAAGGCCTCGACCTCGACGCCTTCGGTTCCATGGGCACCGTGGACGCCGCTCGCTTCCTGGCCACCCGCTACCTCGCAGACCTCGCAGACCTGATCGCCCACACGGTCGACCCCGACTTCGGCCTCGCACGGTACGGCCACCACCTCGCCGTCGGCCCCGTGCACTTCGGCCCCCTCGCCGAGCGCCTCGATCGCACCACCGTGATCGACGCGCATCTCGATGCCCTCGTCGACGAGATCCTCGCCACCAGCCCCGACGCCGTCGGGCTGAGCGTGCCCTTCCCCGGCACCCTGATCTCCGCCC
>JAERSX010000955.1 GCA_016845285.1 Deltaproteobacteria bacterium
CGCCTTGAGGCCGAGGTTCGCCACCATGTCTGCCGGGACCACGATGAGGCCTTCACGACCGCCGACGGTGAAGGGGTAGATCGTGTCGGTGTCGTCGCCAGCGGTGACGGCGACCGTGGCCAGGGTTCCGCCGTCGGCCGAGGCCGCGAGGGGTACCTCGACCACACCGGTGATCACGACCTCGTCCACAGATCCGACGAAGGATTCCACGCCTGCGAAGGCGGGAAGGGAGAGGGCCAGCAGCCCGAGGGAGGCGAGCACGCGCATTGGCAGCTCCAAGGGTTCCGGGAGGGGCACGATCTACCACATCACAGGGTGGAGATGCGTGCGCCGCCGATGGGTCGAAGATGACGAGGTGGAGGAGGTATCCGTCGGGGTCCGCTGGGGCAAAGCGGCGCAGGGTCCTGCGGCGCGATAGCTCCGGGCCCCGCGCGCGCGTGAACGGCGCAAGTGCGGGTGCCAACCCGAGGTGATCATGTCCGCCATCTTCGAAGTGTTCTCCCGCATGATCCTCGACTCTCGTGGAAACCCCACCGTGGAGGTGGAGGTCAGCACCGACGATGGCGTGGTGGGTCGCGCCGCCGTGCCCAGCGGTGCGAGCACCGGAGAGCACGAGGCGGTGGAGCTCCGCGATGGGAACCGCGACCTGTGGCTCGGCAAGGGTGTGGACGCCGCGCTGCGCAATGTAAACGAGACCATCGCGCCGCATCTCATCGGCCTGGACGTGGCCGATCAGCGCGCCGTCGATGCCCTGCTCATCGACCTCGACGGCACCGAGAACAAGTCTCGTCTGGGCGCCAACGCCCTGCTCGGGTGCAGCCTGGCCGTGGCGCGGGCTGGAGCGCTGGCCCACGGGGTGCCGCTCTGGCAGCACATCGGCGGGCTGGGCGCGCGGGATCTCCCCGTGCCCCTGCTCAACGTGCTCAACGGTGGCGCGCACGCCGACAACAACGTGGACATCCAGGAGTTCATGGTCGCCCCGGTGGGGGCAGGGTCCTTCAGCGATGCCCTGCGCATGGGCGCCGAGATCTACCACCACCTCAAGAAGGTCTGTGGTGCGAAGGGTCTGGCCACTGCGGTGGGGGACGAGGGCGGCTTCGCCCCCAACCTCGGCAGCGACGAGGAGGCGCTGGTGCTGCTGGCCGAAGCCGTGGGCGCCGCGGGGTACCGCCTCGGCGACGACGTGGTCTTCGCCCTGGACGTGGCCGCGAGCGAGTTCTACCGGGACGGCGCCTACCAGTTCGGGGGGCAGGCCCTCGATGCCGCCGCCATGATCGACTTCTACGCGGGTCTCGCCGAGCGTTGGCCGCTGTTCAGCATCGAGGACGGCCTCAACGAAGACGACTGGGCTGGCTGGGCTGCTCTGACCGAGCGCCTGGGTGATCGGGTCCAGCTCGTGGGCGACGATCTCTTCGTGACCAACGTGACCCGGCTGCAGCGGGGCATCGATGAGGGCGTGGGCAACTCCATCCTCATCAAGGTCAACCAGATCGGCACCCTGAGCGAGACCCTCGACGCCATCGAGCTGGCCCATCGCAGCGGGTACACCAGCGTGATCTCGCACCGGTCTGGCGAGACCGAGGACACCTTCATCGCCGACCTCGCCGTGGCGACCAACGCCGGGCAGATCAAGACGGGTGCGCCGGCGCGCAGCGAGCGGGTGGCCAAGTACAACCAGCTGCTCCGCATCGAGGGCGAGCTGGGGCGCGTGGCTCGCTACGCTGGCACGCGGGTCCTCCGGCGCTGAGCCCCGCCCCTCAGGGCACCTTCTGCTCGACGAGCACGTAGTCGTCGGTGAGCGAGTAGCCGCGGTCGTAGATGGCCTCGCGGGCTGCGCGGGGAACGAGCCGCCCCGGGGGACGGGCCATGCCTTCGACCACGAGATCTTCGAAGCTGTAGAGATCTTCGGGCTCGAGGGTGGTGCGCACGAGCACGTGCACCTCGCGGCCGATGGTGTCTCCGGACGGGAACAAGGGGAAGAGGGTCCAGGAGTCGCCGTTCGAGGCCGTCTGCCGCACCTTCGCCTCGTAGTGCGCCGTGCCCGTCAGCCGAACCCCTCGGTTGTCCCGGGTGATCTGGTCGATCTGCACGTCCACGATGGGCGGGTCGAAGCCTGGTGGCGCACCGCGATCCCACCACACCACTCCGAACGCGACCCCTGCGACCAGCACGAAGGGTCCGCCGACCACGGCCATGACCTTGCGCAAGGTGCCTCCCTGGGCCCTCTCGGCGAGGACCATCCCGATACTAGTATGCTGTCAGCGACGCGGCGTCCCCGCGTCGTGGAGGCGACATGACCCGTGCTGCGATCCCGGTGCTGCTCACGTTGGGCCTCTCGGTCGGATGTTCCTCGCTGAAGGACAACGGCTTCGGCACGGGCGGGAACCGCTACACGCCGTCCAACGACTCTGGCGGAGACTCGGGAGACACCGGGACCAACGAGGACGCGCCTGTCATCACCGCGATCCGCGCCGAGTTCACGGACTACCCCTCCTACGGCATCGTCCTCGAGCTGGGCATGTTCATCGAAGATCCCCAGGACGACCTCGACGGGGGCAAGGTCATCGCCGCGGTCAGCAACGGCGACACCCAGTACGACTACGAGGAGGCCATCGGCGGCGAGAACGTCAGCATCCAGGACGACGGTGAGTTCTTGATGGTCTCGGCCGATCCCGACTCCACCCTCGACTGGACGCTGGTTGTTCGTGTCCAGGACGTCGAGGGCAATGCGTCGTCGGTCGAGCAGCTGGTGGCAGATCCCTACAGCGAGTGACCGCGCCTCGGAGGCTGCGACCTGCGCGTCTGGATGGACCAGGGCGGCACCTTCACCGATGTGGTGCGGGTCGATGAGCAGGGCAAGACCGAGGTCCGCAAGGTCCTGAGCCGAGACGCCCGGTTGGCGGTCTTGGGCGAGGGCGCCACAGATCTGCGCCGCGGCACGACGGTGGCGACCAACGCCCTCCTCGAGCGCTCGGGGGCGCCCGTGCTGCTGCTCACCACCAAGGGGTTCGGCGATCTGCCTTGGATCGGTGATCAGACGCGGCCCTCCCTCTTCTCACTCCGGGTCTCACGGCCACCACCCCTGGTGACGGGGGTCCTCGAGGTGTCCGGCCGACTGTCTGCCGATGGCGAAGTGCTCGAAGAACACGAGGTCTCCGTCGAGGTGTTGCGTCGCTGGGTGGATCGAGGGGTGAGGTCAGCGGCCGTCGTGTTGGTGCACGGCCCGCTGGCCCCCCGAGCGGAGCGCCACCTCGGTGCGCGCTGTCGCCAGGCGGGCTTCACCCAGGTCAGCCTGGGTCACGAGGTGGCGCCCTCTCGAGGCTTGCTCGACCGCCTCCACACCACCCTCGCCGACGCCGCTCTCTCTCCCATGCTGCCGCGCGCGCCGGGTCTGTACATGCGGTCCGACGGTGGCCTGGCGCGGGAGACGGGCGGCGCGGACAGCGAGTGGCGGGGCGCCCACGCCGTGCTCTCGGGGCCTGCGGGTGGAGTGGTGGCCACAGCGGCGCTCGCGCAACGCCTGGGCATCCCGCGTGCCCTGGGCTTCGACATGGGCGGCACCAGCACCGATCTGTGTCGGGTGGAAGGGGAGCCGCAACGCACGGATCACGTCGTGATCGACGGGCTGCGCCTTCGGGTCCCGGCGGTCCGCCTGGAGAC
>JAERSX010000956.1 GCA_016845285.1 Deltaproteobacteria bacterium
CACTCGGACTGATCATTGGCGTGTGCGAATGCCTGGGTCTCGAGGCGAGCGGGCCCCCAACCCAGCAGCGCCCGTGACTCCGCCCAGGGCGCACGTCTCCGTAGGAAGTCGCCGCCATAGTCCGCGATGTAGGCGGCATCGCTCCACCAGCGCGAGTCGGCCGCGAGGCGGGCCCGCCCAGGGGTGAAGCCCACGGCCGCCTCCATGGCGCCCCGCCGCTCTTCCGTGATCAGATCCTGGCCGATGGCTCCGCGCAGCTCGAGGGCTTCGTCGGGCGCGAGGCCCGCTCGCAGCTCGCCGAGCCCCCGGATCCCTCGCTCGCTGCGCCACTCCGGTTCCAGCCTTAGGTCGAGCCAAGGCGCCAGCACCACCGCCACCGGCAACCCCACCAGGAGCCCGTCGCGGCCATAGCCCACCTCCGGCATGAGCATCCCCGTGCGCCGCGCAGCCAGAGGCAGCAGGCCGGCAGGCACCGGCACGATCCGGGCCTCACACACCCGGATCCAACCGCCGGTGAAGCGCACCTCCTCATCCAGCACCACCACCACCCTCCGTGCCTCCAGCGACCAGGGCGCCACCTCGCAGCCACAGGTACGGACCACGACCCCTTCCCCTCGGAGACGCCCGTCGCCGGCGAGGGTCGCCTGGGCCCCACTCACCTGGAGTCGACCGTCGGCCCCCTCGAAGCGCGCGCCCACCATCACGCCGCTGCGATCGGTCAACAAGATGCGGGCCTCGGCGAACCCGGTGGTGCCCTCGGCACGGGTCCAGCTGCCCTCGTGCAGCTCCAGCTCGCCGGTGGTCCGGTCCAGGCGAAAGCGAGCGGCCTCCGCTGTCTGGTCTCCAAAGCGCAGGCGCACCGTGCCCGAGCCGCTGACGATGTCCTCGCCGAGGGTCACCCGATCGGCGACGACCTCCACCGGCCCCTGCTCGGCGAGTGCATCCTCGCTCACGGCCGCGGCCTCGTCAGCCCGTGCGGGTGCCGCCAGAGGAAGCGCCAGGAGCGCCCCTCGGAGGGCCAGCCCGGCCAGCTCAGCTCGCGCCGACAAGAACCCGAACCGCCCCCGCCAGAAAGACCGAACCTGCGACAACGACAAGGCCGCCTCCAGCACGTGCGTGAGGCAGGGCCTCCTCGACAGCACCAGCGGGGAGGACTGGCAGGTCGACGTCCACCAACGCTGCAGCCAGATCGCCGGCTTCGAGGGCACGAGGGTGGGCACAGCGGGTGGTCAACACCCGGTCGAAGTGGGGGGCCAAGGTGACCACGAGGGCCCGCGGGTCCTTGTCCGCGGACATTCCCACCAGCAAGGTGCGAGGCCCCTCGACCTTGTGGGCACCGAGGTACGCCGCGAGCCGGGCCGCACCGTCCGCGTTGTGGGCGCAGTCCACCAAGAGGCCCCGATCGAGCCACTCGAGCCGTCCCGCGTGGCGCGCGCTCTCGAGGCCCGAGCGAATGGCAGCCTCATCGACCGACAGGCGCTCTGGGAGCAGCGAGAGGCAAGCCAGCGCCACCCCCGCATTCTCGAGCTGGTGCTCGCCCTCCATGCCCACCTCGAGGCCACGGAGGTTCCACGCACCGCCCGCAAAGGCGAGACCGTCGGCTCGGCCCGCGCTCACCCGAAAGGACTCGCCCCAGGCGTGGAGGGGCGCGTCGCGCTCGGCGGCGATGGAACGAATGACGCGCAGGGCCGGGCCGCGGAGGGGTCCGGTCACCACAGGACGGCCTTCCTTGATCACGCCGGCCTTCTCGGCCGCGATGCTCGCCAGGTCGGGGCCCAGCTGATCGACATGGTCGATTCCCACACTCACGATGACGGAGACCAGCGGCTCGACCACATTGGTGGCATCGAGGCGCCCGCCGAGGCCGACCTCGACCACGATGACGTCAAGCTCGGCGCGCGAGAAGATCCGAAGGGCGGCGGCCGTGACCATCTCGAAGTAGGTCAGGGCGTGATCGGCGCCACCCGGCGTGTCCAGGCCCTCGGCTGCCCACCGCTTGCGCACCGCGTCCACAGCCCTCAGGCCCTCGTCGAAGACGACATCGCTCACGGGCGCGCCGCACACCCTGACCCGCTCGTTGACGTGGTCGAGATGGGGAGAGGTGAAGCACCCCACGCGGTAGCCCTGAGCTGCCAGGACGCCCTCGAGCAAGGCCACGACACTGCCCTTGCCGTTGGTCCCGGCCACGTGGATGACGGGTACCTCGAGGTGGGGCGAGCCCAGCTCCGCGAGGAGCGCACGCATCCGACTCAGGCCGAGCTTCACTCCGAAGCGGCCGAGCTCATCGAGGAGAGGATGACGCCTCACCGTGCATCCGACCCTGGGACGACAGGAGCGACCTGGCGCCGACCCGAGCTCACGCGGGGTCCGTGAGCAGGCGCAGGAATCGGACCAGCTGCTCGCGCATCTCCATGCGAGGCACGATGGCATCGACCATGCCGTGCTCCAGCAGATACTCGGACGTCTGGAATCCCTCCGGAAGCCCCGAACCGATGGTCTGCTCGATGACGCGAGGCCCCGCGAAGCCGATGAGGGCGTTCGGCTCGGCGATGATGAGATCGCCCAGCATGGCGAAGCTGGCGGCGACACCACCGGTCGTGGGGTCGGTCAGCACGCTGATGTAGGGGACGTTGGCCTCATCGCGTATGCGCGCCAGGGCCGCGCATGTCTTGGCCATCTGCATGAGCGAGAGCACGCCCTCCTGCATGCGGGCACCGCCCGAGGCCGAGATGACGATGGCGGGCTGCCCCAGCTCGGCGGCGCGCTCGAATTGGCGGGTGATGGACTCGCCCACCACAGAGCCCATGCTGCCGCCCATGAAGCGGAAGTCGAAGGCGCCGATCTGGAGGGGGATGCCGTCCATGGCGGCGGATCCAGCGAGGTAGCCGTCCCGTTCGCCAGTCTTGTGGCGCGAGGCCACCAGGCGGCCAGCGTAGGGCTTGGAGTCGACGAAGCCCAGGGGATCCTGCGGCGTGAGGCCGGCATCGTGTCGCTGAAATGAACCGGGGTCGACGAGCATCTCGATGCGCTCTGAGGCGACGAGACGCATGTGGTGACCACACTGCAAGCACACCTGCCAGGCCTTCTGCAGGTTCTCCTTGTAGAGAACCTCTCGGCAACCAGGGCACTTGACCCAGAGCTGCTCGACCGGCGGCCGGGGACGTGGGCGTAGCTGTGGCTCGGGCGGCTCCTGCTCGAACCAACGGGGTCCATCCGACATGGTCTCTCCCTCCGTCGTCCATCTGTAGCGCGCCCCTGTCC
>JAERSX010000957.1 GCA_016845285.1 Deltaproteobacteria bacterium
CTTCTACCCCAAGGACCCCCACGCCTCGTACGGCAAGCACGTCCTCACCCCGGCGCTCACGATGTCGTCGCTCGCTGGTGCCACGCCGCCCGACTGGTCGATCTCGTTCTGGGACGAGAACCTGCTGCAGGGCGCCCCGCCCATCGACCCGGTGCCCGAGGTGGTGGGGATCACCGTCCACCTGACCTTCGCGAAGCGCGCCTACGCCCTGGCACGATGGTTCAAGGCGCACGGCAGCACGGTCATCCTGGGTGGCCTGCACGCGCTGAGCTGCCCCGACGAGGTCGCCGCCCACGCCGATGCCATCGCCATCGTTGACGGCACGGCCACCTGGCCCCAGATCCTGGCCGACCACGCTCGGGGCGCGCTGAAGCCTCGCTACCGCGCCCCCATGAACACCTACAAACAGGCGCCGTTGCCAGACCGAAGCGTGCTGCCGAGCTGGGGCTACCTCACGCCCCTGAGCTTGATCGCCACGGCCGGCTGCCACAACCGCTGCGACTTCTGCTACCTGTCCACCGGCGACGAGCGCATTCCGTACCAGACGCGCAAGGTGGAGCAGGTGGTGGCCGAGTTCCGCGACAGCGGCCAGCCCTATGCCGTGTTCATCGACAACAACCTGGGCTCCAACAAGGGCTACCTGCGACGCCTCTGCAGAGGACTCGCGCCCCTGGAGCGGATCTGGTCAGCCGCCGTGTCCATCGATGTGACCGACGACCCCACCCTGATCCGGGACATGGCGCTCGCCGGCTGCACCGGGGTCTTCATCGGCTTCGAGTCCCTGACGAGCGAGAACCTCTCGGACGCCGGAAAGCGCACGCCCAGGTCGACCGAGTACGCCCGCCGGGTCCAGCTGCTGCACGACCACGGCATCCAGGTCAACGGAAGCTTCGTGTTGGGCTTCGATCACGACCGACCCGACTGCTTCGCCCAGCTCGCCGACTGGGTCGAAGAGAACCGGATGGAGTGCGCCACCTTCCACATCCTCACCCCGTACCCCAACACACCCCTCTTCCGGCGCATGAAGGCCGAGGGGAGGATCCTCCACGAGGACTGGTCCAGGTACGACACGGCCCACTGCGTCTTCCAGCCCAAGCACATGACCCCTGTTCAGCTCGAGGCCGGCTACGGCTGGATGTACGAGCGCCTGTTCAGCATGCAGAGCATCTGGGCGCGGCGGCCCCAGCAGGCGGGTGCCGTGCCGCCGTACCTGGCCATGGCCATGCTCTACAAGCGCAGCAACGCCATGTGGCACCAGCTCATCCAGCGCCGCATGACGAATCGAGTGTGGGGCCCCCTCGTCGAGGTCACCCGGCAGCGGCACGTGGCCTACCGAAGGCGTCTGGCGGTGGACCAGGCCCCCGAGACCGGGCGCTGGGCCATCCCCCGGGTCTTTCGGCCAGGGGTCTGAGCGACACTCGGAGCCGGAGCGCGGTAGCCGAGCTCAGTCGTCCCAGCCGCCCGGCAGGGGTGCGGAAGGGCGACGACGCCGGAGTGGCCGCCTCGGCTCCAGCGAGTCGACCATGGCACGAAGGGCGGCGTGATCGTCTGTTCCCAGCGCCTCGGCCTCGACCAACCGGCGCACCAGGGCCACCGCGTCGCCCTTGAACACCGACGCGACCACATGCTTCACCTTCCGGGTCTCGTAGGCCTCGCGCCCGAGGACGGCGCGGTAGCGGTGAGCCCGACCGACCCGCTCGCTGGTGGCGAAGCCCTTCTGCTCCAAGATCCGAAGGATGGTGCTGAAGGTGGTGTAGGCGCGACCGTCCTGAACGACCGCCATGACCTCACGCACCGTGACGGGACCGCCGAGCCACAGCACATGCATCAGCTCCAGCTCGGCTTCGCTCAGCAAGGCCTGGGACATGGATCACCCCGAGTAGAGCAACCTACTAACAGATTCGTTTTAAAATCAACTAACTCTTTCGTACTTCACTTCTCCACACCCTGTGGGTGAACCTGTTCATATGTTCAGTTATGGTCGCCTCCGCGCCCATCCTCTACCGGCGCGGGAGGCCTCCCCATGCTGCATCAGGTCCCACTGTTCGATCGTGGCCAGCCCCGCTACTCAATCGTCCCAGAGCGGTTCCGAGCCCTCGATCTCGGCGACGGCGCCTGGGTCCAGCACCACCCCAGCCTGCTGAGCGGCCACGACGCGCTCTATACACACTTGAGGAATGGTTGCTCATGGAGGACAGAAAGGCGGACGATGTACGACCGTGATGTCGACGTTCCACGGCTCATGGCCCGCATCCCGAGAGACGGTCCAGGCCACCCCGTGCTCACCGAGCTCTCTCACGATCTGAGCAAGCTCTTCGGCCGCGAGCTCGTCAACATCAGCTGCAACCTCTACCGGGACGGCGCCGACAGCGTGGCCGAGCACAACGACCGCATGGGCCCGCTGATCCCAGACACGGTCATCGCCATCCTGTCGGTGGGAGCGCCCCGGCTCTTCCTGATGCGGCCCAAGGGAGGCGGTACACCCCATCGCTTCCACCTCGGCTGGGGAGATCTGCTGGTGATGGGCGGCAGCACCCAGGTGCACTGGAACCACGGGGTGCCCAAGCAGCGCGGTGCCGCCGGGCGCATCAGCGTCATGTTCCGAGAGACCATCCCGGCCGACTGAGCGGCGCCAGGGTCGGGCTCACCCGACCGCGCCAGTCATGTCTCGGTCCTCCGGGGGATGGAGGCTACGGGTCGCTGACAACGCCGTGAAACACGGCGTCCTTGGCTCTGGCATGACACATGCATCCACATGGGGCACCGGAGCCCACATGATCACCATCCGTTTCGAGCTGGCCGACTCCGACGAAGCGCTCGGCTCCCGCCTCGTCGGACAAGACGCCAGTGTTCCCCTCAACGCCATCTTCGAGGTGGCTCCGGCCGATGCAGCGCCGCCCCGGGCATTGCCGGCCTCGGCGCACTAATCTTCACCACCTTGGGCCTCGCCCGCCGCCGCACCTGCGCAGGAGTTCCCATGACCATGCTGACCACCCTCGTCCTTCTCGCCCCCCTCGCCCAGGCCGACCCCGTGGTCGAGTGTGCGTCCAGCGTGCTCTCGAACGTGGCTCCAGCTCCCGGCGCCGTCGACGTGCCCGTCGACATCGAGGCCTGGTTCCAGTTCGACGCCGACTGCGGTGGCGTGGACTGGAACCTCGAGATCGTGAACGCCGACACCGACGAGGTCGCGGCCACCCGAGAGATCAACGACATCTACGACAGCGACAGCTTCGGCGACATCTTCGGTCTGAAGCCCGACGCAGACCTCGATCCCGACCAGGCCTACCTGCTCCGCGCCACCCCCATCGAGGGCGACGGGGTCTTCTCCGAGACCGCCTTCGAGACGGGCAGCGGCACGCTCCAGGGTGTCGACCAAGACCCCGAGATGGTCGAGATCGTCGACGCGTTCTCCTATGAAGACCGCGAAGGCACCGTCCACCTCGTGGCCACAGCAGCCCCCGCCGACGACCCCGATGGCATGTCGCGGATCTACTTCGAGACGCCGGGCCACAGCGGGGAGCACCAGGACCACCAGATCGTCGCCGGCCAGCAGACCGTCGAGCTCGTCTCGTCCTTCACCGACACCAAAGCCCCCACGGAGATCTGCGTCGTGGCCGTTCAGATCGACGGCCTGGGCGGCGAGCGGAGCAGCGAAGAGCTCTGCGCGGAGGTCGAGCTCATCGAGAGCAAGGGCCGCTGCAGCGCGGTGCCCCTCCAAGCTGGCTTGTTCGCCTTGATCGCCGGCGTGCTCGGAGTCGTGCGACGCCGCACATGAGAGCTGCTCCCCCATGGCTGGGCCTGCTGCTGGTCGGCTGCAAGAACCCACCGCCCCTGCCAGCGGGCGGTGGGCCCTGTGACGACGCCAACGCCCGCATGGGCTTCACCGCCTGTGTGCACCACCTGCCCGATGAGCTCACCTGGGAGACCATCGCCAAGGAGGCCCCCGCCGTCGACCAGGACCGGCTGACCAAGCACCTGGTGCCCATGGAGGGCACCGAGACCGAGCTCACCCCCCTGCTGGCCAACGCCAACGAGTTCACGCTCCACAGCGAGTTCCTCTGGCGCACCTTCCCCGACGAGTTCCCGGACATGAACCAGGAGCTGTACCGGGAGCTGGTGCTCGGGGTCGACCGACCCTTCGCCAGCGGCAACCTCGTCGAGCTGACCATCGACGGCGAGACACGCTGGGGCTTCGTCATCTGGGACCGGCCAGCCGAGGCCGACGAGACCGTCACCCTCGACCAGGCCACCCAGGTCTACGAGGCGCTGCGGCCCATGGTGGCCGACCTGTCCGACTCGCCCCCCCTCTTCCTGCCCTACACCGACAACCAGGTGAGCGCGGCCGCCGGCTGGGACGCACCCTTCGAGATCAGAGGCTTCGCCTCCAACATCGACTACGAGCCGTACACGCAGGGCGTGGGCTACGGCACGCTCCGTCTGGTGGAGCTCGAAGACCTCGAAGACCTCGAAGAGAGCGGGGAGATCGGCTGGCAGGACATCTTGATCCTGGACGAGGCCCCCTTCGACCTGGAGCGGGTGGTGTCCGGGGTGGTGACCGGCGGTCGACAGACGGGGCTGTCCCACCTCAACGTGCGCAGCGCGGCCCGAGGAACACCCAACTGCTTCGTGGCCGACGCACTGGAAGCCTTCGAGGCCTACGACGGCGCCCTCGTCCGCCTGGAGTGTGGAGCGACGGACTACTCGGTGTCGGTGGCCAGCCTCGACGACGCCGAGGCGTGGTGGAGCGAGCTGCAGCCCGATCCCGTCGAGGTTCCCGAGCCCGACCTGGAGACCGCCGGGCTGGTGCCCCTCCTCGAGCTGCCCACCGACACCGCCACCGAGCGCGCCCAGGCCGTCGCCGCCTACGGCGCCAAGGGTGCCCAGCTCGCCACGCTCTACCAGCGCATCAGCGCCGCCCAGCAGCTCGAAGGCTTCGTGGTGCCCATGAGCAGCTACGCGACCTTCCTCGAGGGCGACTACGACGGGCGGAGCTTCGCGGAGACCCTCGACGACTGGTGGGCCGACGACGACTTCGTGGCCGACGCAGCCCTCCGCAGGGAGCGCCTCGAGGACCTGCGCGACGCCATGAGAGACGCCCCCGTAGAGGCCGAGCTGCTGGAGGCGCTGAGTGCCCAGATCGTGGCTCAGTGGGGCGACGACACCACGATGGTGCGGGTGCGCAGCAGCTCGAACGCCGAGGACGCACTTCACTTCTCGGGGGCCGGCCTCTACGACAGCACCAGCGCCTGCGCCGCCGACGAGTGGGACGACGACGACGAGGGCCCCAGCCACTGCGATCCCGACGAGCCCCGGGAGCGGACCCTGTCGCGGGCGGTGCGCAAGGTCTGGGCGAGCACCTGGAACATGGCTGCCGTGGAGGAACGCGCCTGGTACGGCATCGACCAGCATCACGTGGCCATGGGCATGCTGGTGAACACCCGGAGCGATGGCGAGCAGGCCGAAGCAGTCGCCTTCTCCGGCGACCCCATCGAGGACGACGACCGGGTGCGCATCGATGCCCAGGCCGGCGAGATCGGCGTCGTCGCGCCCGAGTCCGGGGTGGTGCCCGAGGTCACCCGGGTGGAGATCGACGACGGCGAGGTCATCGACATCGTGCGCCAGCAGGCCTCCAGCGAGACCGACAGCCGGGTGTTGGGGCCGTCCGAGGCCGGGCGCATCGGACTGCGAGTGGCCGGCCTGAGCGAGCTCATGCCCCTCGACGCCGAGGTGCCCGAGGGCCACACCCTCCTCTACGACACCGAGTGGAAGGTGCTCTCCGACGGGCGCCTCGTCATCAAGCAGGTCCGCCCATTCCTC
>JAERSX010000958.1 GCA_016845285.1 Deltaproteobacteria bacterium
CGTCCACAGGGTGGGGACCCACAGCAGGGCGCTCCCCACGACGACGAGGCCGAGCTGGGCGATGTACTCCCAGTCCGGGAAGGCCAGGTAGACGGCGGTGCCCAGGACCCCCGATGCGAGCAGCGCGACCAGCTCGGTGACCGCGCTGACCCGCCACCAGTACCAACGGAGCAGGGTGACGGCCCCGGCCCCTGAGCCCAGCACCACCAAGAATTTCCAGGCGCCTGCCACCGTGTCCATCATGGTGCTGCCAGCCACCG
Organism: Deltaproteobacteria bacterium; assembly: GCA_016845285.1. GTDB lineage: Bacteria > Myxococcota_A > UBA796 > UBA796 > UBA2385 > BH17. The sequence continues at coordinate 261 of JAERSX010000958.1, forward strand.
CCAGCGCGGCGATGCCGAGGACGCTGAGTCGAGAGACCACGGCGAGCCGCTCTGGTGGCATGGGCCGCCAGCGCTGGATGAGGTCGTTGGCGATGTAGCTTCCGCCCCAGTTGAGGTGGGTGTCGACCGTCGACATGAAGGCGGCGAGGAAGGCGGCCACCAGCAACCCACGCAGTCCGATGGGCAGGTGGGTCATCATCAGCACCGGGTAGGTGCCTTCGGGATCGGCGGCGACGACCTCGGGGGGCAGCAGCACCAGGGCGGCCAGGCCGGTCAGCACCCAGGGCCAGGGCCGCAAGATGTAGTGGGCCACGCAGAACCAGAGCCCGCCCAGCTCGGCGTCCCGCTCGGAGCGGGCGGCAGAGAGGCGCTGCACGAGGATGCCGCCGCCATCCGAGCTCCGCTGGGCCCACCACTGCACCGCCAGGAAGGCGACCAGCGTGTGCCAGGGCAGCAGCTCCCCGCCGAAGGGCAGCAGCTCGATGGCCTCGGGCCCGCCGTGGTCGATGGCGGCCTCCAGCACTCGGTCCAGTCCACCTGCATCCCGCACCACGATCCAAGCGAGCGCCACCGTGCCGAACAGCGCGATGGGGAATTGCACCAGGTCGGTGAGCACCACCCCCATGAGCCCTGCCCGAAGGCTGTACAGCAGCACCAAGGCGACGAGGGCGCCGATGAGGCCCCAGGCCGGGACCTCGGGAAACACGGCGCTGCCCACCTTGGCCATGGCGAGGAAGACCCAGCCCATGATGATGCAGTTGATGGGGACGGCGAAGTAGAAGGCCTTGAAGCTTCGCAGTCCTGCCGCCGCCCGGCCTGCGAAGCGGAGCTCGCAGAACTCGGCGTCCGTGACCACCTCCGCGCGACGCCAGAGCCGTGCCAGGGCGACGGTCACCAGCACATGACTGACGGCCGCCGACCACCAGAACCAGTTGCCCGCCACGCCGTCCTTCAGGGTGAGCCCGGCCACGGCCAGCGGGGTGTCTGCAGCCAGGGTGGTGGCCACCATGGAGGTGCCGATGAGCCACCAGGGCATGGTCCGGCCCCCCAGGAAGAATTCCTGGAGGCTGCGGGCCCGGTCGCCCCGCCCCGCCCACCAACCCAGCGCAGCGATGCCCAGGAGGTAGGCGGCGATGACGACGAGGTCGAGGGTGGCGAGCTGGTTCACGGGTGCAGTCTTCCACGGGCTCGTGGGTCAGGTCCGTCGCTGTCGGTCGGGACACCTGTACTGTGGACAGACGGCGACGGGAGGACCCATGCCCGACTTGCACCTCGAGCCCGACTTCACCTGGCTGCCCGCCGAGCTGCAGGGCTTCGCGCACCCCGAGGCCACGCGAAACGTCTCGGGGGTGGTGCCCTTCCGGGTCGATGGGGTGGATCTGTTGGCTGTGGTGACCGACGAAGGTCAGCAGGTGGCCATCGTCCCCCTGGGCGTCGAGAACGCGGCGCGCCTGGACACGGCCTTCATCGATCTGGGGTCCCTCATCCGAGATCTGGACGAGCACGACGGCGATGCGTCCTTACCGGAGGATGCCGAGCTCGATCTCGAGGGCGTGGGCGTGGATGGTGACGTGCTCTGGATCTCCGGGTCGCTGTCGCTCAAGCGGAGGCGCGTGAAGGCCGGGGTCGTCCGGCGCGCTGCTGCCCTCGAACGCCTGGCCAAGGTGACGCGTGCGAGCGGCAAGGGACTCGATCACTCCGAGCGTGTGTACCGTCTCCGAGTCTGGGTGGACGACGGCATCCAGGCGGAGCTCCTCGGCTCCCGCCGGGTGCGCAAGCGCTTGCTGAAGCTCGACCTCCTCCGGCCCTTCGCCAAGCTGCCGAGCAAGGACAACGGCCTCGACGTCGAGGGGGCCGCCCACGTGGGCGAGCACTTCTGGTTCGGCCTGCGGGGGCCCGTGCTCCGGGGGCAGGCGCTGATGGTGCGTGTGGGCCGCGACCTGCGCGACCCCTTGCTCTTCCCTCTCGACCTCGGGGGAAGCGGAATTCGGGGCCTCACCTGGGGGAAGAGCACGCACCTGGGAGAGGGCTTCCTCGTGGTTGCAGGGCCCACCTTGGCCGGGCCGGCACCCTTCGCGCTCTGGCACTGGGTGCCTCCCGCCGACGACGGCCTCGGCAGCCTCCGAAAGGTCATGGACCTGACGCCGCCGACCACGAAGTCCAAATTCGAGGCCGTCTTCCTCTGGCGGGAGCAGGTGCGGCTCCTCCTCGACGGAGTCGATGGCGGCGGGACCAGCCTCCTCAAGGTGACCTTCCCGGGCTGAGGCCAGTCCGGGAAGGTGACCCGTTGTCCCCGGTGGCTGCGTGCCTAGGTCCCGGTATGGCTCAGTCCGCCCTCCCAGACCTCACCTTCGTCGATCTTCCGCCGCCGCTGTCTGCCGACGAGGCACCCTTTCTGGCCAGTCCGGAGGTGGGTGACGGCTCCTTTCGGAACCCCTGGGCCGTTCACCGGCCGCGGCGGGTGAGCGAGGTGCTCAAGTGGAAGCTCGGCTCCAAGAATCCCTTCGCCTCCGAGAAGCGATCTCGGAAGCCGCAGCTCCCCAGGGCCGACCATCCGGTAGATCTCTTCGATGATCTGCCACCGGGGGCCCGGGTGCAGTGGCTGGGTCACGCCTCGGTGCTGGTCGAGCTGGACGGTGTGCACGTGCTCATCGACCCGCTGTTCGGACGGGCGGGGGGCACGATGCCGCGCCTGGTGCCCGCGCCGAGGGCCGTCGACGGCCTGCCGCGCATCGACGTGGTGTTGGTGTCTCATGGCCACTACGATCATCTCGATCGCGCGAGCCTCGCCGCCGTGGCCCGGTGCTGGCCCGAGGCGGTCTTCGCGGTGCCCCTCGGCCAGGAACGCTCACTTCCACGGGTCTGTCAGCGGGTCATTCCCCTTGGCTGGTGGCAGTCACTGACGGTTCGCAGTGTCCAGTTCACGTTGACTCCGGCCCAGCACTGGCACCGCCGGGGGCCCTTCGACCAGGACCGGGCGCTGTGGGGTGGCTGGCATCTGCGCGGCTCCCGCAGCGTCTTCCACTCGGGAGACACGGGCTACTTCGAGGGCTTCCGCACCATCGCCCGGGTGCTGGGTGCCCCCGACATCGCGGTGCTGCCGCTGGGTGCCTACGAGCCGCGGTGGTTCATGGCCGAGCAGCACATGAGCCCGGAAGACAGCCTCCAGGCCTTCGTCGACCTGGGGGCTCGGGCCTTCATGGGCATGCACTGGGGCACCTTCGATCTCACAGACGAGCCCGCAGATCACGGGGCCTTCACCTTGCTCCCGGAGATCGCGGCGGCGCGCGGCTTGTCCCGCGACAGGCTCCACGTGCTGGGCCACGGTGGAGCCCTGGGCTTCGGCGGTGAGGTGGAGGCTCGGGGAGCGGCGCCCGATTCCTGACCGTCAGCGGTCTCGCCGTAGAACCCGGCGTTGCCCGAGCTGCCACCCACTCTCGGCATCGCCCGGCACGTGGTGACCACGGATCCAGCGGTCCAGCTCCGGCAGACGCTCGGCCACACCCACGCCTCCCTCGAGGTCTTCGTAGGGCGCGTCCAGCAGGATGTGCAGGGGCCGCTCGTGCTCCAGGATCTCGATGACCTCGGCCTGATCGGCGGCGGCGGCCATGTACGTTCGCATGAGATGACGGGTGCATGGCGTGCCGCGCAGGAGGAAGTACCAGGCCGGGAACTGCGGGTAGACGAACAGGCAGGGTTCGTCGCCCAGCGCCTCCTGCAGCATCGGCAGGGCCGCCTGGGCTCCGGGGTCGAGGAAGTCGGTGTCCGGGCGATGGAGGCCCTGGGAGATGGTGGTGGGCAAGGCGGTGAGCGCGCCGGGCAGACGGGGTGCGAGGGCCAGGTGCGAGCGGGCAGACCAGAGCCCGACTGCCACTGAGGCCACCAAGAGGGTGGGGGCACCGAGCCGCCAGGACAGGGCCAGCCGCCACACCAGCAGGGCCAGCGCTCCCACCACCAGCGGCAGCGCATTCTGGATGTGAGCACCCGTGGGCGCGGTCAGTGCGTACCGGTAGAAGACGGTGGCGCCCACTGCGAAGAGCACGTGCAGACCGAAGAGATCGTGGTCTCGCGGTGCCGCGGCAGCCGCCAGCCAGGACACGCACAACAGCACGAGAGGCAGGGTGGTCCCGGGCGCACCCCACAGGTCTGGTCGGGGGTAGGGCGAGGCGTCGTAGAAGTCCTTGCTTCCGGCGAGCAGCACGAAGTCGGCGAGCGCCTGGCTCAGCTCCTCGGTGCCCACCAGGGCCCACAGCAGGACGGTTCCTGCGGCGACGCCACCCACCAGGCCGCCGAGTGCGCGCGCCCGACGACCGCGGTCTGGCGGCACCATCAGCGCCACGACGGCTGCCGTGAGCCCCACGAAGGCCCCTCGCTCCACGCTCGTGAGTCCGGCCAGCAGTCCCAGCAAGCCCACCACAGCCCAGCCGAGGGGGCGGGAAGCTCCCAGTGTCGCGATGACCGCGATCAGGGCCACCAGCGCGGGGGCCTCGCGGGCGTCGAGGTAGATGAGGCTGCTCTCTTCGCAGACCACGAGTCCGGCCCAGAGGATGGCCGCCAGGGCTGCCCCGCCCAGCGCACCGGTCCGCCGCGCGACCTTCAGCCCGGCCGCCACCGCGAGCCCGGCCCACATCAGCTTGGCGGCCAGCCGCATGCCGGCGTTCTGCAGCCGCACCGCTCCCACGCTGGGCTCTCCGTCCAGTGTCCAGATGGCGAAGATCCCCAGCCCGTCGCGCAACAGCCCGTGCACGTAGAAACTCTCCGTCCACAGTCCACCGGTGCGCCAGGTGTTCCAGGCAGGTGCGAGCTGTTCGCCCTCGTGCAGCAGGTCGAGCCCAGGCGAAACCGGCACGGGATCGAGGGCGAAGAGCGCGACACGACCTGCGGCCCAGGCCAGCAAGGCACCGGCCACCACCACCCAAGCCCAGCGTCCGGTCGAAGGGCTGGGTGTGCTGAAGCGTGGGCCGACCCACCGCCAGCAGATGGCTCCGCTCAGGACGAGCAGGACGAGTCGTAGACCGTGGCTGTGCGGATGCACCCCCGCCTTGGCCGCCGCGCCGGCGATGCCGTGCACATTCGCGCCCGGCCAGCGGATGAAGGGCCAGGCCGTGGCCACCGCCAGAGGTGCGGCGAGGGAGAGCCCCGCTGCGGCCCACGGGTGTGCCCGGAGCCAGTCACGCAGGGCTCGGAGACGCGACCACCCCACCACCATACCGCTGGTGCCGGTCGGGCTGGGGCGATGTCAGGGCGACACCGGAGTCCGGTGCCTGGGCGATAAGGGGCCGTCATGCGCCTCATCGCCACATTCCTGCTACCGGCCTGCACCTCCTCGACCAGCCCAACCGTGAGTCCTCCCCCGGTCGAGAGCTGCGGCGAGCGGGTGGCCGACTGGGACGGCACCACCCTGGCGGTGGCGGCAGAGGGCTGCGGCGATGTCTTCCTGGAGCCGCAGGTCATCGGCGATGGCGAGTGGTCGGTGGACCTGACACAGCTCGACGACGGCAGCTGGCAGCCCACGGTGTCGGGCACAGGCACCTTCGAGGGCCT
>JAERSX010000959.1 GCA_016845285.1 Deltaproteobacteria bacterium
GTCGCAGACCTCCTCGGCGCCGGGGTAGATGTCTTCGTCGCTGTCGTCGCAGTCGCCCTCGGTGTAGTCCTCGCCGCCGAGCCAGCCGTGGTCGGCCGGCTCGCAGCCCGGGAAGCCGTCGCCGTCGCCGTCGACCTCGTCCTCGCCCACCGTGCCGTCACAGTTGGTGTCGACACCGTCGCAGTCCTCGGAGGCGTCGGGGTTCACCGCCGCCTCGGTGTCGTCGCAGTCCGTCGAGGTGGAGCTGTAGCCAGAGGGCTGGTCGCAGGCGTCGATGGTCTCGGTGAGCAGTCCGTGCCCGTCGCCGTCGGCGTCCATGTAGAAGGTGGTGCCGTCCGAGGGGTCTTCGTCGATCTCCCCGTCGCAGTCGTCGTCCTTGTCGTTGCAGACCTCGATGCCCGAGATGTTGATGTCGGGGTCGGTGTCGTCGCAGTCGTTGCCGCCGAAGGCCTCGGCGTCGTAGCCGTCGCCGTCCTGGTCGGTGATCGGATCCTCACCGACGTCGTCGTCCTCGACCTCTTCCCCCTTGTCGCCGCAGCCGCTCAGGCCCAGCCAGCCTGCGAGCAGGAGGTGCAGTCGATGTGTCACACGGCCTCCACCGGGGATGTCTTCACCCGATTGCGGTCCCACCGTACCTTGTGACCCGACCAGGAAGGCAGGGAAACGCTCCACGTCCCGTACACGCCCGCCGTGAGTGGAGGCTCACGGCTCGACCACGGCCCCTGCCACCGGCCATCCGTTCTCCCAGGTGAGCGTGCGCAGCCCGAGCTTGGCGGTGCCATTGTCCGATGCGTCGTAAGTTCACCAACAGGTAGTACCAGTCATCGTGGGCGAAGATGTAGGGCGCCTCGATGGTGTTCTCCTCGGCCACCTCTCCCGACGAGGCGACGTGGGTGAAGCGTTCGTCGTCTCCGCTGTCACACCATGGGTCGTCGGGCCGTGCGGCGAGCCGACCGGTGTCTGGGTCCAGTGCGGTGACGAAGACACCGCCAGCGTGGGAGCCGAACACCATCCAGGGCTGCGCGTCGAGATCGACGAACACCGACGGGTCCATCGCTCGGGGGTGGTCTCCCTCTCCCTGGGAGCGGGCGATCACGCCGTCATCGGCCCACGCGTCTCCGTCCCAGGTTGCCGGCCGATGACGTCCTGGACGCCGTCCTCGCCCTCGTCAAACACGGTGTAGTACAGCACCCCCTCTTCGGGCATCGACGGTGCGTCGAACTCACCGGTGGGGTTCCACTCCTGCACCTCGGCCGCCCAGTCGAGGGGCTCCTCACCGAAGACGTCTTCATCCCTCGTGAGCTCGCCGGAGTGAGGGTCGACCTCCCAGGTCAGGATCCCGACGCCAGCGGTTCCGCTGCTCGCCAGGGTCAGCGTCCCGTCTTCGCGAAGCACCAGCTGGCTGGGATCGTGGATCAGCTCCGTGGGCGACGAGACACAGCCGAGGGAGAGGAAGATGGCGAGCATGGGAGCCCTTCGCTGGGGTGGTGCGTGGTTGAAACGCACCACCCCGAGAGTTGGGGCAGGTTTCTACCTTTGCCTGCACAGGAACCCGCCGCGACCACCGGCCAGGGTGCGTTTCGCCGCGAGCGTGTCCTGAAGCGGCCTGGCGTGCTCAGTTGACCGGCTCACCCACGACTGCGCCGTCCAGTGTCCAGGCCAGCAGCTCGTCTGCGATGACGGCCACGTGCCCCTCGCCCACAGCGACGAAGGTGGCGTCTGGCCGGCTCGGGGCGCGGACTGCGTGCTGCCAACGCACCCCGTCCGGGCCGGCGACCAGCAGGGTCCAGGCCTGGACCTGATCGTGGGGTCTGTCGTCGACGAGGAGGACTGCGGCCACATCGCCGGCTGCTGCCAGGTGGAAGGGGAGCATGTCGCCCAGGGGAAGGGCTTGCAGGACCTGCCCATCGGAGAGCCGCAGGCGCAGCAGCTCCTGGGTGGCTGCCAGGGCCCAGGCTTCGCCAGCGGGGCCGGGGGCGAGGTGGGTGAGTGGTCGGTGGGCTTCAGGTAGCTCGTGGGCCAGCGGCTCCACGTCGACGCCGTCCACGTGGAGCTCGGCGGAGTTGAACCAGGCAGAGCCTCCCCCTGGCAGGCCGGTCCAGGTGGACACCGCCGCGCTGGGGAGCTGGGTCATGTCGAGGAGCCCGATGCTGCCGTCGTCGTTGAGTTCGAGCTGGTTCTGGGAGGGGACGCCTCCTCCCGAGCTCACGAGCACGGTCTTCGCCTCCGCGCCGGATCCCACCCGACTCAGGGCAGCGAAGGCCACCGGGTAGAAGCCCGACCAGGACATGGGCCGTGAGGTGCCGGCAGGCAGCACCGCGATCTCGGTGTTCCCAGGCTCGGGCTGGTACAGCACGACCAGATCGCCGGCTGCGTTGGCGCCGATGCCCTTGGGGTCGGGCAGAGGCAGCGAGCTGAGCCTCCAGGCTGGCAGGTCCCATGTCTGTAGGCCTCGGGCGTCGAGGTAGCCGAGGCGTCCACTTGCGAAGCTCAGGGCGCTCGCACGCTGCTGGGGCTCGAGCAGGGAGACCTGGTTGCGTGTTGGGGTCGACACGGTCGGACTTCCTCCTGGAGCGGTGGAGCTGCTCGAGGCGCAGGCCATGAGCAGGGTGAGGGTGGCAAGGCTGAAGGCTGCGGGCAAGATCATGGCGCGGGGCCCCGGCCGGGGAGGGTCTGCACGGGCGCTCAGTATCCCGCCTCGAGCAGGCCCACCTGATCGGGGGTACACAGCCTGCCGGCCTTGCGCTTGAACTCAGCGATCTTGGTCTTGGGCACGCCCTTGGCCTGTAGGCGACTCACGGCGTCGGTGGTGGCCTTGTCGGTGTGGAAGACCTCGTTGCGCATCACGTCGAACTGGGCCTGCTGGGCCTTCTGATCGGACCGGGCGTCCTTGAGCGAGGCCTCCTGGGCCTTCAGTGCGGTCTCGGCAGCCTTGAGTTGCTTCTTGCTCGGGGGCGGCTTGCGGAGCTTCAGCGCGTCCAAGCTCGTCTTGGCGGCGTCTCGCGCGGCCTTTGCCTGCGTGGTGCGGGCTCCTGGCGTGTCGATGAGGTCCTTGGCGAGGGTCTCGGGCTTGTTGACCGCCTTCATGTAGGTCTCGGCGAAGTGCTCCGCAGGGTGGGTGCGGCCGTAGGACCAGGTGTCGCCGCCTCGGTTGTTCGGGGTCGAGCCCGCACCAGGCGTGGGGATCGTCCCCTCCTTGAAGCTCACGAAGCGCTTGCCGCCGAAGAGCCCCTTCTTGTAGGGGTCCACGCTGTAGGTGCGCCCGTTGACGGTCACCTGGCGTATCTTGCCGCTCTTGAGATCTTTGAGCTGGGCAGGGGTGACGCCCCCCTTCGTGAGCGCTCCGGCTCCCTGACCCTCCTGCCAATCACACGCCTCCTGGAAGTGCTTGAACGCCTCTGGGTTCTGGTCGTGGATGTCGTGGCCGATCTCGTGGGTGAGCGTGACCTCCAGAGAGGTCAGGGTGCCGCCCCGCTTGGCATCCCAGCCCTCGGCAGCGTCGCCGTCGTGACGGAAGCCCGTGGACAAGCCCATGTCGAACACGCGGATGACGCCGTTGCTGTGGTCGCCGCCGATCCTGGGGTTGTTGGGGTCCTTTTCCTGGTTGGCGATCTCGCCGCGGCGGATCTCCTTGAGCATGGAATTGCCCTTGACGTGCTCCTCGGGCATGCGGCTCAGGGCCTTGTCGACCTGGTCGAGCTCGGTCGACGACCACGCGATCTTCGTGCCCTTGCTCTGCCCAGCGATGCTCTTCTTCCGCGATCCCTCTTCGTTGGTGAGGTTGACATTGTATTTGAGCTCGAGCTTGAGCTCTTTGTTCTTCCGGTCGATGATCTGCTGGACGTCTGCCGTTGTGAGCTTGCCCTTGGCGTGCAGCTTCATCGCCTCGGAGACCTCGTCGTTCACCTCGCTCTTGGTGGATCCGACGATCTGGTCGCGGCGCTTGTTGAGGCGGCGGTTTTCGTTCTGTTGGTCGGTGCGCTTCCAGGGCCACATGGAGCCCTCATCGGAGCTCTCCTTTTTCTCGACCGCGGAAGCGTCCGACTTGGCCTTGGCCTTGTGGTACTTGGCCCAGAGCTTGAGCTTCTTCTCGGGGTCTGTCGTCGCGTCCACCAGCGACTTGAGCTGAAGATGGTCCTTCTCCGGCACGTTGCTGAGCATCGTCTCGAAGTCGCCCTTGTCCATCTTGTCGACGGCCTTGCCCTGGAGCTTCGGGGGCAGGGAGGTCAGCCCCCCCAAGGCGGAGTTGGCCTCTTTGTCGCTCACGTACCAGTCGGTGATGCCGGTGTCTAGCTGGCTTTTTGCATTGGCCAGCGCCTTGTCGACCTGCTGGTCTGGCGTGGGCTTCTTTGGGGGCTTCGTCTTCGCGGGCGCCTTCGATCCCTTGCCGTTGTTCGTCGGGGCGACCGGAGACATCATGGGAGTGGGGAACAGGGGCGAGCCGAAGGGGAGCATCGGACCCATCCAGGGGCCCAGCGGGGCTCCTGGGCCGAGCGGTCCCGGCTGCAGCATGGGCAGCGGCTGGGGGCCACCGCCGGTCGGGCCCGTCCCGGGGCTCGGCGTCGGCTTGTTTGCTGTGGCCCCGCCCAGGAAGGAGCCAACGCCGTCCAGGAGCCCGTTCATGAGGCTGTTGCCGCCGAGGGCCTGCTGGGCCAGCATGGCAGTCGGAGAGAGTGCGCCGAGGCTCGCGAGTACGCCGGAGGTGGCTCCGTCGACCGCATGGTCTTCCGGAACCTTCGTCTGCTGTACCGAACGCTTCTTCGATGACATCTGATCAATGCCCCAATCCAGGGTGTCACGATGGTTTGTGCCACGGTAACCTACGGCGGTTTCGCGGGTTGTCCAGGACTGTTGGGGGTTGTCACGCGGTTGTGGGCCGGGCGTAGTCAGCCAGCACCGCCCCGAGGTGCCGGATGTATGCATTGGAGGTGGATACACGGCCAGCATGCTCCTTTCCTTGCTCTGGGCGTGTACGACGGCCCCCTCGTCTTCGTCCTCCGCCGAGCCGTCACAGCCAGCCTGTGTGTCGCCGGCGCTCGTGACCCATCTCGACGGCTCTCTCGCGGTCCATCGTGTTGCTGCGGTCGAGGGGGGGACTGCGCCACCGGATGTGGTGACGGATGGATGGGTGGCACCGGGGGCGGGAGAGGCCGTCGTCAATCAGGTGCTGGCGAGCAGACTTGGCATCTCGGTAGGCGACACCATCAAGACCACGCACCAGCTGCCCAACGGGGCTGCAGACATCCACACCTACACCACCACGGCCCTCGCTTCGGTGCAGCCTGGCTTCGAGCTGACGGTG
>JAERSX010000960.1 GCA_016845285.1 Deltaproteobacteria bacterium
CCCCAGTCACCATGGTCGCGCTCTCCCTCGGCCTTGTCGGTCGTGAACACCACCGGCGCCTCGGGCGTGCCCAGCGAGATGAGCTTGGAGTCGGCCTGCACCACCAGCACCGTGCCTTCATCGGTGGTCGCCTCGATGCGGGTCCCAGGCTCGATGACCAGGGAGGCAGGTTCGCCACGGGCGCCGACGTGGACCGCTCCCTGGAGCAACCAGGTGCGGTCTGCCGTGAGCCGCATGTCCTCGGAGATGGTCCCCGAGAGTCCGCAGCGGTCGGTGGTGCAGTCGAGGACGTCGGCGGCCGCAGGCACGTCGTTGCGGTCGATGGCCACCTCGGCGCAGGCTCCACCGCCCACCACCTCGTCCGAGCCTGGGTCGCCGGAGTCGTCCTCGGAATCACCGGAGTCGCCGTCGGAGCCACCGGAGTCGCCACCGGAGTCGCCACCGGAGTCGCCGGAGTCCGTCTCATCCCATGGGCTGCCGCCACCCGAGTCGCCCGTCACGGCCCATGGGTCGAGCGTCGAGCCGCCTCCACACGCAGCCAGGACCATCATCAGCCCGCTCGCGCGCGCCTCCATAGACTCACTCCCAATTGCTCTCCAGGGTAGCGTCGAGGGAGCCGACCGGCCTCAGATCCCGCCACCGTACTGTACGTAGACCAGCCCGCCGTTGCTGTAGAAGCGGTCCGAATAGGGCGCTCCCACCAACAGATCGGCGGCACCATCACCGCTCACATCGCCGGCGATGGAGACCGCGGCGCTGGCGTAGTCACCCCCGCTCTCCCCCTCCAGCACCGCCGTGGCCGCCGACACACCCAAGGTGCCCGAGAGCACGTCGGTGAAGAGGTAGACCGCGCCGGTCGAGGAGGTGGTGCTGCTGTCGGCTTCCGGAGCGCCCAGCACGAGATCGTCGATGCCGTCGCTGTCCATGTCGCCCGAGATCGAGACCGCGAAACCCGAGTAGTCGTAGCTCTGGGCGCCGGCGAGGACGGCGTCCGCGGATGTCGCCGACAGGGTGCCCGAGATGGGGCTGTGGAAGACATAGGTGTGGCCGGTGTAGCTGTCGGCGGAGCGAGAGCCCAGGGCCACGTCGGCCAGCCCGTCACCGTCCAGGTCGCCCCCGCCACCGATGGCACTGCCCAGGGAGTAGCTGCTGCTCGGGCCGAGGATGCGGGCGCTCGCCGCCGCCAGGCCGACCGTACCCGCGATGGGTCCTCTCACCAGGTAGACCGTGCCGGCGCCCGATCCGTTGGTGTCTTCACCGGGCGCGCCCACCCAGAAGTCGTCCACGCCATCGCCGTCGGTGTCACCCGCCGCCGAGATGGCGTAGCCAGCATCGTCGGAGCCTTCCTCACCGGTCAGGGTGGCCACGGCACCGCTGGGCCCCAGGGCATCCACCGGGCCACTGAAGATGTAGACGGCACCGGCGTCGCTGCTCGACGTGTCCGAGCCCACGGCAGACACCGCGAGGTCATCGGTGCCGTCGTCGTCGAGATCACCGGCCCGCACCACGGCCCAGCCCAGGTAGTCGCTGCTGTCCTGGCCCAGGATGGTGCTGTCGGCGTTGGGCAGGCTCGTGTCCTCGAGGGGACCGCTGAAGACGTAGACCCCACCACCGTCGCTGGCCCCGCCGTCGTCGTATGGGGCCCCCACGGCGACCTCGGAGTAGCCATCGCCGTCGAGGTCGCCGAGGCCCGCCACCGCCCAGCCCGTGTAGTCGCCGTCGTGCAGCGACTCGAGGGCGATGGCGTCAGCGAGGCTGTGCTGGCCGCTGATGGGCCCGGTGACCACGTAGGCCACGCCGCCGTAGTCGGTGTAGGTGCCGTCGGCGTAGTAGGCCCCCACGATGACGTCGTTGATGCCGTCGCCGTCGGTGTCACCCGCATTCGCCACCGACAAGCCGGCGTAGTCGCTCTCGTCGTCGCTGATGATGTAGCCCTGGGCATCGCTCAGGGACTCCGTCCCGCTCAGGCCGCAGTCGTTTCCGGTGCCGTCGCAGTCGTTGTCCAGCCCGTCTCCACAGACCTCGGTCTCGTCGGGGTTGGCCTCGGCAGCGGAGTCGTCGCAGTCGTCGTCGTTGTCGACGTAGCCAGACGGCTCCACGCAGGTCTCGAGGGGGCTGTCCGGATCGCCGAAGCCGTCGTCGTCGGCATCCTCCCAGAAGACGTCCATGTCGCCCTGCAGGCCGGGGTCGTCCCCGTCGAACAGCCCGTTGCAGTCGTTGTCGGCACCGTCGCAGACCTCGGTCCCTCCCGGGTTCGTCGCGGCATCGAGGTCGTCGCAATCACCGGCGTCTGCCACGTACCCCGAGACCACCGAGCAGCTGGCCACCGGGTAGCGGGGATCGCCGTAGCCATCGGCGTCCAGGTCCGGGTAGACCTCGCCGGCGTCGACGGCGCTCGCTTCGTCGATCTCGCCGTCGCAGTCGTCGTCCAGCCCGTTGCAGGACTCGTCGGCGAAGGGATGGATCTCCGCGTCGTCGTCATTGCAGTCGTTGTAGTCGGGAAAACCGTCGCCATCGGCATCGGTCCAGTTGGGCGCGGTCGACGGATCGCCGCCGCAGCCGACCAGTATCGACAACAGGGCGAGCACAGGCTTCTGAGGAGACATCTCAGCTCCGTAGGGGTGTTGATGGTAGCGCAGGATGGAGTCTTGCATTCGCCCACACGCAGCTAGGAGCCGCCGGTAGGGGCTGGCTGTGCTAAACAGCGGTCACCCGGGCGCACCCATCGGCGCCTTCGTCGGTAGGAGACATCGTGGAAAGGTCGGTCGAGACCGTCGACAACGTCGTCATCCGGTTCGCTGGAGACTCGGGCGACGGCATGCAGTTGACGGGTACCCAATTCACCAACACCACCGCAATCCAGGGCAATGACCTGGCTACCTTCCCGGACTTCCCGGCTGAGATCCGCGCTCCCGCGGGCACTCTGGCCGGCGTCTCCGGTTTCCAGATCCACTTCTCGAGCAGCGACATCCACACGCCGGGCGATGCGCCGAGCGTGCTGGTGGCCATGAACCCGGCCGCGCTCAAGGCCAACATCGCCGACCTCAAGGCCGGCGGCATGGTCATCGTCAACACCGACAAGTTCGGTGATCGCGACCTCGAGAAGGCCGAGTGCGAGACCAACCCTCTCGAGGACGGCAGCCTCTCGGCCTACCAGGTGGTGCCGGTGCAGCTGGGCAAGCTCACCAAGGGCGCGGTCAGCGGCCTCGGACTCGGCGCCAAGCAGTCCGACCGCTGCAAGAACTTCTTCGCCCTCGGCATGACCTACTGGCTCTTCAACCGGGACACCGCGATCACCAAGTCCTGGATCCAGACCAAGTTCAAGGCCCCCTTCGACGAGGCCAACCGCCGCGCGCTCGAGGCCGGCTACAGCTACGCCGACACCGTCGAGCTCTTCCACAGCAGCTACGAGGTGCCACCCGCCAAGCTCGAGCCAGGCACCTACCGCAACATCACCGGCAACGAGGCCCTGGCCTTGGGCTTCGTGGCCACGACGCACCTGACTGGTCAGCCGCTCTTCCAGGGCGCGTACCCCATCACGCCTGCCAGCGACGTCCTGCACCACCTGTCCAAGTACAAGGACCACAACATCATCACCTTCCAGGCCGAAGACGAGATCGCGGCCATCAGCGCGGCCATCGGCGCCAGCTGGGCCGGGGCCATCGCGGTCACCAGCACATCGGGCCCGGGTGTGGCGTTGAAGGGAGAGGCCCTCGGCCTGGCCACCATCACCGAGCTGCCCCTCATCCTGGTGGACATCCAGCGTGGCGGCCCATCCACCGGCCTCCCCACCAAGACCGAACAGTCCGACATCTTCATCGCCATGTACGGGCGACACGGCGAGAACCCCAACGCCGTCCTCGCCGCCGCCACGCCCAGCGACTGCTTCGAGGTGGCCATCGAGGCCGTCCGCATCGCAGTGAAGTACCGCATGCCCGTGGTGGTTCTCACCGACGGCTACCTGGCCAACGGCGCCGAGCCCTGGAAGCTCCCCGACCTCGACGCCATCGAGCCCATCCCCGTCGATTTCGCGACCGATCCCGACGGCTTCCAGGCCTACGCCCGCGACCCGGACACGCTGGCCCGCAACTGGGCGATCCCGGGCACGCCCGGCCTCGAGCACCGCATCGGTGGCCTCGAGAAAGAGGAGGGCACGGGCAACGTCTCCTACGACCCCGCCAACCACGAGTACATGTGCCGCATGCGGGCTGACAAGGTGAAGCGCGTCGTCGCCGACATCGACGATGTGGTGGTCCATGGAGACACCAGCGGTCTGCTGCTCCTGAGCTGGGGCGGCACCTACGGCGCGGTGCGCACCGCTGTCGACCAGGCCCGCGTTCAGGGCCTCAAGGTCGGCCACGTCCACCTTCGCTGGCTCAACCCCTTCCCAGCAAACCTCGAGTCGGTCATCCGCAGCTTCGACACCACCGTCGTCTGCGAGCTCAACCTCGGCCAGCTCGCCACCGTGCTCCGCTCGACCTACCTGGTCGACGTGCAGAGCCTCGCCAAGATCCAGGGCCAGCCCTTCAAGATCTCTGAGATCATGGCCCGCATCCAGACCGCCTCGGCCCAGGGGAACTGACCATGTCTGTCAACGAAGAGGTCCCGACCTACAGCAAGAAGGACTTCATGTCCGACCAGGTCATCCGGTGGTGTCCTGGCTGTGGGGACTACTCGATCCTGAGCCAGGTCCAGACCGTGATGGCCGAGCTCGGCAAGCCGCGCCACGAGTTCGCGGTGATCTCGGGCATCGGCTGCTCCAGCCGCTTCCCCTACTACATGAACACGTATGGCTTCCACACCATCCACGGCCGGGCTCCCGCCTTCGCCACGGGCACCAAGGTCACCAACCCTGACCTCAGTGTGTGGGTCATCACCGGCGACGGAGACAGCCTCTCCATCGGTGGCAACCACCTCATCCACATCCTGCGCCGCAACGTCGACGTGCAGATCCTGATGTTCAACAACCGGATCTACGGGCTGACCAAGGGGCAGTACTCGCCCACCTCAGAGCCCGGCAAGCGCACGAAGTCCACACCCATGGGCTCCATCGACTTCCCGTTCACGCCCGCAGCCGTGGCCCTGGGCGCCGACGCCACCTTCGTGGCCCGCACCGTCGACATCTTCGTCAAGGAGCAGCGAGGCGTGCTGAAGGAGGCCTACGAGCACAAGGGTGCATCCTTCGTGGAGATCATCCAGAACTGCAACATCTTCAACGATGGGGCCTTCGAGAGCTTCACGCCGCGCAAGGTCCGCAGCGACAAGTGCATCTTCGTCGAGCACGGTCAGCCGCTCACCTTCGGCAACCTGAAGACCGGACCCATGAAGGGCCTGACGCTGAACAAGCGCCTGCAGCTCGAGGTGATCGAGGTCGAGAACGATCCCGTCGAAGAGGGTGTGCTCATCCACGACGAGACGAACCCCATCCTCGCGACCCTGCTCGCCCGGATGACGGAGCCCATGGCCATGGGCGTCATCTACCGGGTCCAGCGCGAGTGCTACGAGGACGGGGTCCACGGTCAGCTCGAGGCGGCGAAGAACCGGCCGTCGTCTGGCGACCTGAAGGCCGCCGTGTACGGCAAGTCCACCTGGGAAGTCGAGTAGCTCCTACTCGG
>JAERSX010000961.1 GCA_016845285.1 Deltaproteobacteria bacterium
GTGTCGTCGTCCTTGTCGCCACATGCGATCAGTGCCGTGCTCAGGATCAATCCAAGCATCATCGTGCGTGTCATGGGTGCTCCTCGTCTCTTGGCGAGAGGTGGTGCCAATTGTACGGGTCAACCGACCAAACGGATGACCGCTTCTTCCAGATTGGACTCGAGAACGCAGCGAGGGCGACCCGAAGGCCGCCCTCGAAGGCAGTGCAGCGAGGCCAGTGAGGGCCTCGACCGCAACTACATCGAGCCCGCGAAGGAGCCGGTGTAGTCGAAGGTGAGCACGTCCTGGTAGGTGAACTCGCCGTCGAAGCTGAAGTCGATGGCACCCTCGGCGATGGTGCCGGTCCAGTCGTCGCTGATGACCTCGCCGGCCACCTCGAGGTCGAGGTTGCCCACGATGTTGCCGTCGGTGTCGAGGTTGCCACCAGTGATCTGGAAGGTGTACTCGTCGGACAGGGTGGTGGCGAGGGCGCCCACGAAGACACAGCTGCCGGAGCCCGAGATCTGCGGCGAGGTGCCGGCGTCGTGGCTGACCGAGCCGGTGCCCTGGCACTCGTCGCCGATGTCGCCGCCCTGCTGGGCCACGGCGATGACGAAGTCACCGTTGTAGTCGCCATCGTGGACGGCGTTGTCGGCATCGGCGTCGGCGTCGGTGTCGGCGTCGGTGTCGGAGTCGGTGTCGGAGTCGGTGTCGGAGTCGGTGTCGGAGTCGGTGTCCGAGTCCGTGTCGGCATCGGCCTCGTGCATGTGACCAGTGTCGTCGTCCTTGTCGCCGCAGGCGGCGAGGAATCCAACCATCGCGAGCCCAAGCATCATCATTCGCGCCATTGTGACCTCCAAAAGTTCATTGGCCGGACCCGAGTATAGGGTTGCAGTCGGCTTGTCGCGCGGGGGGGTTAGCCGGGCGTCACACCGAGTTCACTTGGGAGCCCCGTGGACCGCTCCCGACTCAGACGTATCCTCGGAATCGCGCTGCCCATCATGGGCGGCATGGTGTCCCAGAACATCCTGAACCTCGTCGACACCGGGATGGTCGGCGTGCTCGGCGATGCCGCTCTGGCCGCCGTGGGTGTGGCCAGCTTCGCCAACTTTCTCGCCATGGCCTTCATCATGGGCATGGCGACCGGTGTCCAGGCCATGTCGGCTCGCCGCAAGGGAGCAGGGCGCCTCGACGAGACAGCCATCCCCCTGAACGGTGGTCTGTTGCTCGTGGCGGTCCTCGCACTTCCGGCGAGTGCTCTGTTCTTCTGGGCAGCCCCCGCGCTGTTTCCCTTCCTGAACGACGATCCAGCCGTCGTCGAGCTCGCTGTGCCCTACTGGCAGGCTCGGCTCGTCGCCATGGTGTTCGTGGGCATGAACTTCGCCTTCCGTGGCTACTGGAACGCGGTCGATCTGTCGCGACTGTACCTGCGCACCATCCTGTTGATGCACGCCGTCAACATCTTCCTCAACTACGCCCTGATCTTCGGCCACTTCGGCTTCCCGGAGCTCGGAGCCATGGGTGCCGGCGTGGGTTCGTCCATCGCCACGGCCATCGGCACCGCCTACTACGTGGTCCTCGGCTTCCAGCACGCGAGGGAGGGGGGCTTCCTCCGAGGCCTTCCCCACGGCAAGACCCTGCGCGCCATGCTGCGTCTGAGCCTCCCAGCAGGGGCCCAGCAGTTCTTCTTCGCTGCGGGCTTCACCACGCTCTTCTGGATCGTGGGTCAGGTGGGCACGGCCGAGCTCGCCGCCGCAAGCGTGCTCATCAACGTCACCATGGTGGCCATCCTCCCTGGCATAGGGCTCGGTCTGGCTGCGGCCTCGCTGGTGGGTCAGGCGCTGGGTTCGGGGGACTCCGAGGATGCGCGCAGGTGGGGCTGGGACGTGGTCCGTGTTGGACTGCTCTTGCTGGGCGGCCTGGGCATCCCCATGCTGCTCACACCCGACCTCATCCTGGGCATCTTCCTCCACGACCCCGAGACCCTTGCTCTGGCACGCCTCCCGCTGCAGCTCTCGGGTGCCACCATCTTCACCGACGCTGTCGGCCTCATCTTGCTCAACAGCATCATGGGGGCAGGGGCCACCCGCACCACCCTGATGGTGAGCCTGGGCTGTCAGTGGGGCCTGGGCCTGCCTGCTGCCTTCTTGCTCGGACCGATCCTGGGCTTTGGTCTGATCGGAGTCTGGGTCTCCCAGGTGGCCTATCGGGCCATCCAGGCTGGGATCTTGGCCGTCATCTGGCAGCGTGGTGGATGGGCGGCCATCGAGGTCTGAGAGGAGAAACCTCGACGGTCCTGCGGCGTCTGGTCTCCATGCGAGCCAAGCTCCTCCGACCAGCCCTGGGCCTCGCGGCCTTGATGGGCTCGGGCTGCCAGACCGTCGACTGTCCTGCTGGCAGCCACCTCGATGACGATGGCCTCTGTCACCTCGACGACGACGACGGCTCGGGCGACTCGTCCGACCCAGAAGGCGACGAGGGCGGCGACGAGGGCGGCGACGAGGGCGGCGACGAGGGCGGCGACGAGGGCGGCGACGAGGGCGGCGACGAGGGCGGCGACGACCCCTTCACGCTCGGTGATCCCGTCAGCACCGTCGACTCCATGCACCCCCTCGGCGAGGGCGGGCCGCTGGTGGAGTGGATGGACGCGGCGGTGGTGGACGAAGACCACGCCGTGCTCACCGGTCACGGCGGCTGGGCTGTGGCCTCTCTCGAGACCGGGGAGACGACCCACTTCCAGAACGCGGGCCGCGGCTACCGCATCGACTGCGACCCGGACACGGGCCTGGTCATCATCGGCCGACGCGACGCCGGCCTGGTGCTGGCCGACGTCTCCGATCCGACGGCGGGTCTGGACCTGGCTCGCAAGACTCCCTTCGAGGGCTACCACGAGGACGTCTCCATCGACGACGGCGTCATCATGGTGGGCTGGCAGGACGAGGGCGTGAACTTCTTCGACGATGGCCTCGACCTGCTGAGCACCGTGGCGAGCGACCACGCCTTCGCGGTAGGCATCGAGGGCGACCGCGCCGTCTACACCGAGCTCGACGACCTGGTCCTGCTCGACGTGAGCCTCGTCGACGAGCCTGTGGAGCTCGACCGGGTGACCACCTCCGGTGAGGGCCGCGACATCGACTTCCACGGCGACCAGCTGGCCCTGGCCATGGGGGGCAAGGGAGCGGCCTGGTACACCGTCGACAACGACGTCCTCGTGCACCAGGGGGACGTGACGGTGCCCGGCTCGGTCTTCAGCGTCTCGCTGGACGAGGACCGCATGTGGCTCGGTGCCTGGGAGGTCACTGCGGTGGCCGCGCTGCTGGAGGCGGGGCCCGTGATCATCGGACACGAGCCGCCCCAGCGCAGCGCCATGGGCCTGGCCGCGACCGGTGGGCGGACCCTGGTCGCCGACTGGACGGCCCAGACCGCACTCCTCGGCCACGACGATGTGGCCGGCCCCGAGCTCGTCCTCTCCGAGCGGATCTCCATCCCGGACAACGGTGAGGGGCGTGCTGTTCGCATCGAGAACAACGGCTACTACGACCTCGAGCTCACCATCGATGAGGCCACCGAGGGATGGGCGTGGGACTCCGGTGAGTACCTGATCTCTCCTGGAGGGGCTGCGCAGATCGTCATCACACCGCCGTCGGGGGACTGGGAGGACCACAGCCTCACCTTCACCAGCAACGACCCGGACGAGTCCGAGGGCAGCGTCTCGTTGGAGAAGGCGGACCAGTCCCTCGGGCAGCCTCATGACGCCTTCGACCTGGCTGGCTTCACCTGGCCAGAGGGCGACCTCGAGACCTACAGCTTCGATCCCGACGACAACGACCGGATCGTCTTCCTGGCCTACTTCGCGCTGTACTGACCGGTCTGTAGTCTGGAGGTTCCAGACATCCAACAGGGCATCGCGAGCTTCTACGAAGGCGATGACGACGTCGCCGTGTGGCTGGTCGACACGGGCGATCAATACGAGGAAGCCTACGACTTCGTGGGCGAGGTGGGTGTGACCCTGCCCGTGCTCCTCGACTCGGACCAGTCGCTCTACGATGGCTACTCAGCCCTGGAGCAGAACGAGGCCTACGCACCCTTCCCGCTGCAGATCGTCATCGGCCGCGATGGCACCATCGAGTACCTGTCCAACCAGTACGATGCCGGTGCCGTACGCGACACCATCGACCGGCTGCTCGCCGAAGGGTGAGGGGGCTCAGGCCCGCCGTCGGGCCTTGAGATCCAGGAATCGCTGGAGCATGCCGAAGGCCAGCTGGTCGGCGGGGGCCGAGACCCGGTCGATGCCCTGGGCTCGAAGACGGCGGCCGAGTGACTCGTTGTGCTCCATGAGCGCCAGCGCCGTGGTCTTCTCGAACGCGCCCTGCACATCATCGGGCACGCTCCGGGCGGCGGCATCGAGATCGGGATCGACGAGATCGACCAGCAGGGGCAGGTGTCGACGCGACAGGGCGGTGAGCGCGCGGCCCAGTGCTTGAGCTACGCCGAGGTCGATGACCGAGGTGCAGAGCAGGGCCAGGCTTCGGCGAGGCACCCGGTGGGCACACCAGGCGGCGACCCCGTCGTAGTCGGGCTCGTCCAGGTCGGCCCGCACGTCGTGGAGCTGCTCGAAGAGCGGTCGGAAGGAGCGGGTGCGGCGGTCCACCCGGGCCCAGGCCCGCACGTCCTTGCTGAACAGCACCACCGTGGCGCTGTCTCGCTGGGCGATGACCGCGCGCAACAGCGCGACCACCGCGCTCATTGTGTGGTCCAGCTTGCTCAGGTCCGTCTCCCAGCCGTGGGCGGCCAGGCCGGCCATGGGGCGACCGCAGTCGATGAGCACCAGGGTGTGTTGGTGCTGCTCCCAGGCCAGCTCCCGGGTGATTGGGCGGTTGAGACGGGCACTGGCCTTCCAGTGCAGCGTGCGCAGTGAGTCGCCCGCGCGGTACTCACGCAGGGCATAGAGCTCGGTGGACAGACCGCGTGCGCTGATGGGGTTGGCTCCGATGCGCCCACGCAGGGCCCGCCGTAGCAGCAGGCTGGCTCGGCGCTCCAGGTGCAGGCGGGGGTAGACCTTGAAGACGGTCTGCTCGTCGGGGAGCTCGAGGTCGCGGGTGTGCCAGGCGAGGCCCCAGGGCCCCTTGACCCGCAGGGCCGCGGGTGCGAGGCGATCCCTCCCTCGGAGGCGCGGCAGGGTGGACACCCGCACGATGCGGCTCCCGCCAGCGGGCACCTCGGTCTCCACATCGAGGGGCTCGACCCGCAGCAGCGGGCTCCAGATCTCCCGCAGGTGGACCGCCGGGGCGCGGTCTGCGGTGGTGGCCAGGGTGAGCACCACCTCGGAGGCTTCGCCTTGGTGGAACACGGGCGGGAGTGCCCGGGACAAGGTGAGCGGGGTGGCGCCAGCACGGCGGCTGTCGACCACGACGAGGCCGAGGATCACGAGGTCGAAGAGCAGGGCCGCCCACCCGAGGATGGGCGCTGCGAAGGCGAAGACCGCCAACAGGCTCGCGAGGCCGAGCAAGGCGAAGGCGCGGGCGCTGGGAATCACGGGGTGATGATCACGGGCTGGGAACGGCCAGAGCGACGGGATCGTCGCAGCGAGGCACGGTCACCGAGGGGAATGCGCGCGCGCCCATGTCGGGCTCGGGCACGGCCTGCTCACCCACCTTCATGTCGTGGGACCAGGTCCAGTTCACCGCCCTGCATCCCCGAATGGTCACGTCCTCCATGCCCACCATCCCGAGGCCGGGGCAGTAGTGGCGGCGCGTCCAGTTTGCGGCGCGACCCAGCCCCTTGGGGTGGGCGAGACACTCGGCGACCATTCCGTCGGCGCACCAGCCCGTCTCGGCCAGCAGCGAGCAGCTCACCGTGTTGGGCTTGACCGGTGTGGCGTCCTCGAAGGTCCAGGTGGTCCCGGGAGCGGGGGAGGGGGGCAACATGCGGTGGTCTACCTGGCGTTCACCGACCTCGCTCAGGGCGTAGCTCAGGGTGAGGCCCGTGGAGTCGAGGGTGTAGAGCTGGCGCGTCGTGGAGGGCTCCATGCCGTCGTCGGTCATCGTGACTTGTGTCTCGATGCGCCAGGGAAGGGCGCCGCGGTCGATCTTCTCCACCTGTGAGGTCACGGCGGGGTTGGTGGTCTGGCCCAGGTGGTCACGCATGGTGAGGCGGCCGCTGACCATGGGGGGCAGTCCCTCGGTCCCGAGGCCCGCCAGGTTGGCGATCTCCTGTGCCTCTGGGG
>JAERSX010000962.1 GCA_016845285.1 Deltaproteobacteria bacterium
GGTGATGACCGGCAGGGCGAGCCCCACTCCGAGCACCAAGCCGAAGACCCCGTAGACGCCGAGCAGAGCGGGGGTGCTCGGACGCCGACGCGCAGGAGGACGTGGGTTGGCGCTGCTGCCGGTCTCGCCGCGACCCCGCACCACACGCGCCAGCACGAAGAGCGGCAAGGTCGCGCCCAGCAGGGCGAAGCCCAAGATGGCCGCGCGCGCCAGGCTCTGGGCTTGCACCGCCTGGTAGAGACGCCAGGTGAGGACCGGCGTGTCCAGCACGGCCACCGCCCCGAAGTCGGAGATGGCGTAGAGCAGCGCCAAGAGACCCGACAGACCCACCGCCGGCCGCAGCCGTGGGAACACCACCATCCGGAAGACCCGCGCCGGTGATGCGCCGAGCGACCGAGCAGCCTCTTCCTCCGCCGCGGACTGGCGGGCGAGGGCCGCACCCACCACCAGCTGGACCAGCGGGGCGCTCACCACTGTGAGCACCAGTGCAGCAGACCAGAAGCCCGAAGGCCTCGCCAGACCCAAGGGAGCCCCAACCCAACCACCCGGGCCCAGCGCCTGGGCGACCGTGGCCGCGAGCACGTAGCTGGGCATGGCCAGGGGCAGCAGCGCAAGCAATGACAGCGCCCGGCGCCCTGGAAAGGTCCACCGGGCCTCCGCCCACGCCATCGCCGTTCCCAGCCCGACCGATCCGATGGCAGCCACAAGGCTCAGCGCCAGGCTCGTCAGCAGGAGCGTCCCGAGGCCGGCCTGCTGCAGCACCGCCGAGAGAGACTGCGGCGTGCCCAGGGGATCGACCGGCGGGTCCAGGAGCGCGCCCAACAGACCGCCGAGAGGCACCCCGATGAGCACGACCACCACGAGGCCTGCGGCCCACGTCAGGGCACCAGCTCGGGCTGCCGGTGTCTGCACTCCGCCCACCGCGGCCCCGGCCCTCGACATCAGAGGAGCCCGAGCTCCTGCAGAAGCGCCCGGCTGGGACCCAGATCGGCCAGCGCCGACTGAGGCACATCGACCAGCGTCGTCGGATCGAGGGGCGGCACATCGGGATGGAGCGGCGTGCCTGGCACCGTGGGGTACTCGAAGTTCTCGGTGGCGAAGGCAGCCTGGGCCTCCTCTCCGAGCAGCCAGTCCACCACCTGGAGTGCCTCCTCGCGGTGGGGCGTGCCCGCACGCAAGCCCACCCCAGACACCATCAACAGATTTCCGGCGTCTCCGGCCGCGAAGCTGTGGTTGGTGGCCTGGTAGCCGTCTGTCTTCAGGCGGTGCAGGTAGTAGTGGTTGACCCACCCCACATCGATCTCGCCAGCGTGGGCGGCCTCCACCTGCGGAGAGTTCTTGGGGTAGGCGGTGGGCGCGTTGGCCTTCACGCCCTGCAGCCAGGTCCGGGTCTCGTCCTCGCCCCACACGGCGCGAAGAGCGCTCACGTGGGTCTGCAGGGAGCCGTTGGTGGGAGCCCAGCCGAGGCGGCCCTGCCATGCCGGCTCGGCGAGCTCACGCAGGCTGGTTGGCCGAGCGTCTTCCGACACCTTGCCGGCGTTCACCACCAGCACACGGAGCCGACCGCTGGTGCCGACCCACTGACCATCCGGGTCGCGGTAGTGGGGGTCCACCTTCTCGATGAGCTCGGCGGGCAGGGTCTCGAAGGCACCACGCGCGCCCACGGCTCCGAGATGGCCCGAGTCCTGGGCGAAGAGCAGGTCGGCGGGAGACTCGGCGCCCTCGGTCAGCATGCGGGTGACGAGGTCGGGCGTGTCGCCATACTGGACGTCGAGCTCGAAGCCCAGCTCGCTCTCCAGCGCCTCGAACAGCGGGCCCACCAGGGACTCACTGCGGCCGCTGTAGATGGTCAGCGAGACCGGCTGATCGGGCGTCGCCGCTGCCTCGGCTCGATCGTCCACATGCCCCGAACATGCGAGGGTGAGCAGCGACAGCAGCGCGAGTCCCATGGGCTCTCCATCACGACCTCAGAGGCCGGAGGCGCCCTCTATCCCTCTCAGCGAGGGGCGGTCTGCTCAGTCGCAGTCCCAGACCTCATCGCAGTCCTCGAAGTAGTCGTCGTCTTCGGCTGCGGTCTTGCAGGTGCTGCCCAGCAGAGAGAGGCAGCTCTTGGCCTTCTCTTCGTCGAAGTCGCACTCATCCTCGAAGTACTCGTAGATCTCTTCGTTGTCGTCGCGGTAGTCGAGGGCCTCATCGATGCAGTCGGGGACATCGTCGTAGTCGTAGTAGAACGCGTACGTGTAGCAGCGCTTGTAGAACTTGCAGGTGGCCGCGTCAGACTGGTCCCACCAGTTGTCCTCGTTGGCGGAGACGAAGCAGCTCGCCAGCAGGGCGACGGGGACGGCGAAGGCAAGAGCACGGTTCATGGCGTTTCCCGGGACGACGGTTGATGCACCGTATTGCGGGTCGAGCGGAGGTGTCAACGTCGACCGGACCGAAGCTTCAGGGCGTGTCGACGACGAGGGTGACAGGGCCATCGTTTGTGAGCGAGACCGCCATGTCCGCCGCGAAGCGCCCGGTCTGGACGCGACCCACGCCCAGATCGCCCAGAGCAGTCACCACGGACTCGTAC
>JAERSX010000963.1 GCA_016845285.1 Deltaproteobacteria bacterium
GTCGTACATGTAGTCGAGGAAGGCCAGGGTTGCGTCGCGGGCCTCGTCGATCTCGCTGGCGAAGGACGGGGTGACGTCCTGGACGATGAGGACCTCGCGGAAGCGCAGGGCGCTGATCGTCTCGTCGTTGGCGGTGACGTCGGTGGCGGCAGGGCCGTGGTAGATGCCGCCGAGCATGAGGTCGAGGTCACCGTTGGGGCCGCTGGCGGCCTTCGCGACGTTCACTCGGACGGCATTTGTGTAGGTCGCGGAGTCGTCGAAGGTCTCGTCTTCGTAGTCCCAGGCGCCAAAGACGATGTCGCTCGGGTCCACGTAGGCGGTCTGGCCCGCCAGCACGTTGGCCTCCACCAGCTCGGCGGCCACGGCACGAGCGTTGTCTTCGTCGCCGTCGAGGCGGAGCTGGACCATCGCTCCATGCGCGCCGGCGTCGGCGGCGTTCTGGGCCTGTAGCTGCACCAGGCGCATGTACGAGCTGTCGATGGCGATGGCCGCGAACCCCAACAGGATGGAGAACGTGACCGCGAAGATGATGGCGTAGCTGCCGCGACGTGAGGCCGCAGCTCGCCGAAGCGTGTAGAGCGGGGGCACCTGCATCGTGCACACTCCTGATCAATTGCACTTTAGCTGATCATACGCTCCGATCGGGTGACGATGCGGGCTGTTGCATGAGCCAGGTGAGGGTCAGGGCGCCAAAGCCCATGACGATGAGCTGCTGGATGCGCACGGCCAAGACCAGGGCAGCGGCGTCTGTCAGGCCGAGACCGGCTGTGGCCACCAACAGTGTGCCGAACATGACGTCCCAGCCCACCTGAGACCCGGGAAGGGCGAACAGGGCCACTGCGCCTGCTGTGGTGGTGGCGTAGGTGAACACCACCCCGGCCACAGAGGGCTCGGCCCCCAGGCTCCAGGCGGCGATGCCGATGCCCACCGTGACCACCAGATGACCGGACAGTGCCCAGCCAGCTGCGCGGGCGTAGGCGCCGAGGCCGCGTGTGGCCACCTCATGGAGGGCGTCGGCCACCACCGCCGCAGTGCCCTCCAGCTTGTCGGCAAGCCGCGTCAGGCGCGGTCCCCGACGCATCGGAGCCAGGAGTCGAGAGCCCAGGGCCTTCCACCACATGGGGCGGGCTGCGAGCCAGGCCAGCGCGGCCCCGCCACACCCGGTGAGGATGGCTGCAGCGGCGACGATCTTCTCGTAGCCTTCGGGGACGGGGAGGTCGGACACAGCCCAGACAGCGGCCGCCAGCAGTGCGGCGGTGATGAGCCCCACGATTCGCGCCGTCACGCCGGAGGCCAGGGCGCCGGCCAAGGGGACGCGGTATCGACGCTGGGCGAACCACGCGGCTCCGAGCTCGCCGAAGGGCCCAGGCACGGCGTAGTTCAAGAGCAGCCCAGAGCAGATGATGGCGGTGAGTCCCGTCGCCGGGGGGTGATGTCCCGGGGGCATCAGCGCTCGCCAGCGAAGCGACATGAAGAAGAAGGCACAGGTCATGAAGCTCAGCGCCACGAGCAGGGGAAGCAGGCGGGCCCGGTCCCACAGATCGGCCATGGCTCCGGCGCCGACCTCGGTACGGCTCAAGGCGACGACAGCCAAGGCCACCAAGCCGACCCCGCTGGCGGCAGAGATCAGGCCCTTGCGCATCGCGGCGCGGGTGTCGACGGGGGGCAGCTCGGAGGGCTTCAGCGTAGTCGATCCAACAGGCCGTACTTGTTGAGCTTGTAGCGCAGGGTGTTGCGCTCGAGGCCCAGGAGCCGGCACATCTCTCGCCGCTCCCCGCCCGACTGCTCGATGGCCCGTATGAGAAGGGTTCGTTCGATCTGCTCGAGGTGTCCGGCGAGCTGGAAGCCATGGGCCAGGTCGGGCATGCTCGCCTTGGTGCCGCCGGCCGGCTTGATGCTCATGGTGAACGCGCTCGGCCCGAGCACCACGGCGCGTTCCGCGAGGTTGGAGATCTCACGGGCGTTGCCTGGCCAGGCGTGGACGCGCAGGCTCCGTAGCTGATCGGAGTCGGGGGTAATGGGAGGCTTGCCGAAGATGCTGGCGTGGGACTCGACGAAGTGCGTGAGCAGGGGTTCGATGTCGTTGGGGCGCTCGCGCAGTGGGGAGATCCGGGCCACCAACACTGCGAGGCGGAAGTACAGCTCGGGACGCAGGCGCCCTTCGGCGACCCGCGCGTCGACCTCGGGGCTGGCGGTGGCGATGACCCTGGGCGGCTGGCCCACGTCGAGCTGCTCGAGCTCCTGGAGCACCCGGCGCTGCGTCTCGTCGTCCCAGTCGTCGACGGCGGGGAGCAGCAGCGAGCCGGCATCGCGGATCTGAGTGGAGGAGGCGATCTCACCGGGTCGGAGGACGAGCTGGTTCTTGTCGCGGTCGATGCCATGGCTATGCAGCCAGCGTGCGAGATGGGTTCGCCCCACCCCGGTCTCACCGGTGATCAGCACCGTGCTCCGCACCTCCGCGAGGCGGGTTGCGTCGGCGCGCAGCTGACGGGTGGCCTCGCTCTTGCCGACGATCTCGACCTCGGCGCCATCGTGCTTGCGCAGGGCACGAACTCGGAGCAGGAGCTGATCTGCCGTGACCGGCTTGGTGAGGAAGTCGAGGGCACCGAGCCGAATGGCCTCGACCGCCGCCTCCACGGACCCGAAGGCTGTGAAGACCATGACGTCGACGGGTGGGGCGAGCCGGCGAGCGGCACGCACGACGCCGAGTCCGTCCACTGGCTGCATGCGCAGGTCCGTGAGCACCAGATCGAAGTGCGACCCGCTCTGGTGGCGCTCGGACAGCCGCTCGATGGCGCTGCGCCCGTCGAAGCAGGCCTCTACGTGGTGACCCTCGCGCTCGAGGAGCAGTGCGATGGCCTCGGCCGCAGTGCGGTTGTCGTCGACCACGAGGATCTGGAGGTGACCGCTCATGTGACCTCGCTGTCAGGAGGGGGATGAAGCGGAACGATGACCACGAAGCGTGCCCCGCCGAGCGGCGACTTCTCGCAACGCACGGTCCCTCCATGGGCTGTGACGACCCGCTGCACGAGCGCCAGGCCCAGACCTGTACCGCCGGACTTGGTGGAGTGGTAGGGCTGGAAGATGCGCTGTCTGGCCTCGGGTGGCACACCCGGGCCGTCGTCATCCACGATGATGAGCAGGTTCTTGCCACGGCTCAGCATCGCGGCCGTGACCTGCCCGGGCGGCTGGAGGCTGGCGAATTCGATGGCGTTGAGCAGCAGATTCTCGACCGAGCGGCGTATCAACGAGCCGTCGATGCTGGCAGGCAGGCGACCAGGGGCCTGGAGCAGGAGGTGCACCGACTTCGCCTTGGCCTTGGGGCGGGCCATGTCCGCAGCGCGCTGGAGGAGCTCGATTGCGTCGACGTCCTGTAGAGAGATCTGGAGGGGGCCGCTGTTTCGCAGGAAGCGCTGCACCACCGCTTCGAGGGCGTGGATCTCGGCTTCGATCTTGCTCAGGATGCTGCCACGGCGTTTGGGATCGGGCTCGCTACGCGCGAGCTCGCAGAGCAGTGCCAGGCTGTGGAGTGGGTTGCGGACCTCATGGGCGACGAGTGAGCTGAGCTGAGTCACCACCTGGATGCGGCTCTCGATCTCGTCTTCGCGGTGGTCGATGGCTGCAGCCAAGGCGTTGACGGCGCGGGCGAGGTCGGCGATCTCCTCTGGGCCTCGGGGCTCCACGCGTACCTCGAGCTCGCCCTCGGCGATGCGGGAGGCGGCGTCCGAGACCTCGGCCATGGGCGACAGGAGCCAACGCATGCCCGCGATGACCACGAGGCCCACGAGCGAGCCGAGCCCGAGCACCAAGGTGATGGCCCGCTTGCGCGCAAGTGCCACACCCTCGCGGTAGTCGGCCCCCGCGGTCACCAACAGGGTCCCGACGGTGGCGTTGTGGCTGCAGGCGGCGCGCGCCTGCGTCCCGTCCGGGGCGGCGAAGAGCTCGGTGAGCTGTACGCCCTCGTCGGCTGGGGCGCAGGCAGCCGCGCGCATCCAGACCTCGGGGTCGGACATTGTGCCGAGGGACAAACCGCTGGGGTGCACGAAGACGGCGTGGTTCACCCCGTCCAGGGAGACCAGTCTCTGGAGGTCGGCCTCATCCATGGGACCTGCGGGCCTGGCGAGCTCGGCGACGAGCGCCAAGCGAGAGCCCAGCGCATGGCTCTCTCGCTGCGCGGCGTCTCGCACCATGGGGAAGCCCGTTGCGCCCACGGCTGCTGCCGCCATGCCCCCAGCGGCCAGCGTGAGCATCGTGCTGGCCGAGCCACGGGGCAGGCGCAAGGCTGGCGCCTACTGGACTTCGAACTTCTTGGTCGCCTCGGCCTCGCCCGACTCTTGATCGGTGGCC
>JAERSX010000964.1 GCA_016845285.1 Deltaproteobacteria bacterium
CCACAGGATGCCCCTCCCGCCCCTCACAATGCGGTACCGCTGCACCACGGGCGTGTAGGAGGGCCCGCAGGACATCGGCCGGTGCAGGAGGCGCGTCGACGGGTGTGATCAAGACCCGAGTCGACGGCGGCAGGGTGCAGAGGGCGAGCCGCAAGGAGGTTCGCGCATCGGAGTGTGCCCAGTCCGGGTTGGTGACCGTTCGGGTGCGCATTGGAAGCTCTGAACGCAGCGTGGCTGCGTGGGCCCCCAGGACCACCAGTGGTGTGAGGCCGACAGCCATCAACGCATCGATGTGGCGAAGCAGCAGGGCGCGGCCTCCGACCGGCAGCAGCGCCTTGATGGCACCCATACGCCGGGACTCCCCGGCGGCCAGCACGATCCCGATGGGCGACGAGGTTGGTGACACCGGCACATGTTAGCGCCCCAAATGCGCCTTGTTGCCCTGTGTGTCGGACTGCTCGGAGCCTGTGGCCCGAAGCAGCCTCCCTCGTCCACGCCCACATCCCATCGCTACCGCCTCGAGCTCGATCTTCGCACCGAAGCGACGGCGCCCGCCGCGCCCACCGCGTTGGTCGAGGCGCTCGAGATGCACGGAAGCGTGGACGAACGTCACGAGCTGACCCTTGAGGTGTCCCGATCTCGTCGGTTCCGGGATGGAAGCGAGGGACTGTTGATCCACATCACCGATGCGGATGTCACGCCAGCGGGCGGCACATCGCAACGCTCGGGTCTCGCGGGGCGGGCTCTCGAGCTGCGCCGCTTTGGAGATGGGGAGATCCTGCAGATGGGTCCTGTCGCCCACCTTGCTGGGGGAGACAGGCAAGGGGAGGTGTTGGATCTGATCTTCCCCCTGTTGTCGCCGAGTCCCCCTGACCTTCGGTCTGGCCAGACTGCTCAGCGGGTGGCCAGGTGGCCCTTCCGCCTTGCTGGGGACGTGGGACAGCGCGGGATGACCGAGCTGAACTGGAGCTACGACGACATAGCGGAGGTCGATGGGCTCGGAACCCATCACCTCACCTATGAGGGTGCCTGGGAGACGCTCGGGAGCGATCGCGCCACCGACTGGCCGCGAGGGATGCGCGCGCTGGGGAAAGCAGAGGGGGAGGTCTGGCTGGGGCGAGCTGACCTCGTGGTTCAGCAACATCGCTTCAGCTGGACCCGATCCGTGGTGCTTCGAGGCCCGAGTCTCGGTGAGCAGGTGCGCCGTGAGGTGCACCAGGAGCAGGAGTTCGTCGGCGTCTTGAGGAGGCTTCCATGATGTGGGGCGCGCTCTTCATCGCGGTGCTCGGCAGCTCTCCGGCCTTGGCACAGCAGGCGTCGGACGAGCCTCTGCCTCTGTACCCAGAGGCCGCTCGGTGGACGTCACGTCTCTCTGAAGCGACCCCTGCGCTTCAGGGCTGTATCGACGCTGCTGCGCCGCCACGGGCCATCGTGGCCGTGCTGGAGGTTCCGCCGAGCGGCGAGCCGGTAGTGCGTTCCATCGACCCCGCGCCCGCCCACTGTCTGTCCACCGTATTGCAAAGCCTTCGCTTCGGTCCTCATCATGAGGACACCGTGGCCCTCGAGGTGCGGTTTCCTCTGGTCGGGGCGACTGTTCAGGATCCGCTCGAAGTCCGCCTCGAGAGCCGAGAGTCGGGTCCGCTCTTCCTGTATTTGGGTGTTGCCACCACCCCTGCATTGCGGACCGAGCTGCAGCGTGCCGTCGACGATTGGCTCTCCGACCGTAATCGCCCAGGCGACGAGTAGTACACTCGGTGACAGCTGGCGTACCACTGGTTGCCTGGCGGAGGCGTAGATGGAGCACAGGGAACGGGTGCGTGCGCTGGTAGAAGGCTGTGCTTGGGTGCGGGACAGCGGCCTTGCCCTCTCCCTGATCCCAGCCTTGGCCGAGGATCTCCCTGCCTGGGCTGGCGTACACGGCTCTGGGCCAAGAATCCCCACACCTGCTGCAGGGGCCATCGCGCGGGCCCTTGCCAAGGTCCTCCCCGATCTGCTCCAGCAAGCCAAGAGCGGCGACGCACCTGAGCTCAGCTCCTTCGACCGAGGTCAGCTTCAGTCCGATCCTCTGGTGCGCACCCTGACCGCGATGTTTGCGCAGACCACGCGCAAGGGTCTTCGGAGCCATACCGTTCCGGCCATCGTGACGGCGTGGGCCACCCGAGAGATCTTGTTGGGGCGTATGGGTAGCGCAGGCCTGCTGGAACCGGCGGAGCTGGGGGCAGTCGACGAGGCTGCCCAGCAGCTCATGGCCGTCGAGGACGAGGTTCGCATGAACCTGGTGGCCCGCATTGGGCGGAGCGTGGCCGGAAGGGTGGGCGCAGCCATGGCCCTGGCAGCTGGCTCCGGTCTCCGGATTCCCACGGGTGACCTCTACCGGGTGCTGTTGCCGAATGTTCTGGTGCTCAACTGGACGAAGACGACCTTCAAAGCAGAGCGCGATCTGCCGCTGGCGAGCGCGGCTCTCGGGTTGCAGCTGACGGCCGCGCAGATCGCTGATGCCCGCAAGGCGCTTCAGTTCATGATCGCTGCAGCCGACGCCGCGAAGCCGTCCAACCCCCTTTCGGCACTGACGACGGCCTTGGAGGGCTGGCGCGTTGACTCCAAGGATCCGATGAGTGCCATCCTCCATCCGCTGGCCGCCCCCTGGATCCTGCGTTCACTCCCTCACCTCACGACGGTCAAGGACCTCAAGGCTGCGGGAGTCAGCGCGGCCTTCGCCAAGAGCGTGTGCGATCCCGCAGGTGCCCGTGCCGCCTCCGCTGCCTGGCGGAGTCTGACCGAAGGCATCGCCGTCTACGACCTGCTGTCCACCCTCCTCGACAGGGTCATGCCCGTGCGGTGGGATCGAGGCAGAGCCATGTCCCCCAGTGGGCCCCTCGGGGAGGGGGTCATGTGGAGCTGGTTGTGTCCCTCGGATCCGGCGGAGCCCCTCCTTGCTTCTGTCGTCGCCGTGCGCCTGGACGAGGTCCTGGCGGTTGCTCGCGCGGCCGGTTCTCAACGAGACGAGCTCGTCTACGAAGGCATTCTGGTGCCGCTCTGGGAGCGGCTGGCGAGCGAGGCGGGCGCAGGCCTCTGGAGCATGGACGGTGACCTCGCCCTTGCCGCATTCCCGACTGTGCGTGAGGCGGTCGTGTTCGCTTCGAACGTCGTGGCCCATCTGTCCGGACCTGCAGAGGTGGGGGAAGCGCCCCGCGATCTCGTGATTCCCGCTTCAGTGCATCTGAGCGCAGGGGTCAGCTGGGGTGCCATCGTCGGTGGCACCGACGGCGTCTCGCACGACTTCGGAGGTGCGGCTGTCCGGGAGGCTGTCGTCGCCACGGGGCTCGGCGAGCTCGGCTCTCCGGCAGACGACCCGGTGGGAGTACGCGGGGCCTCCGTGGACGACTCGGGCCTGCAGAGCCAGGGCGTCGTCATCCACGCCGCGGCGCAGGGCCAGCTCCTCGGAGAGCTCGATGCGGCTGGGGGCGTGTACCACAAGGCCGGCACACGCTCTCGCGCGGGTGGGCTCGACCTCGACTTCGAGCACTACCCGGTGCCCCTCTGGTTTGAAGAAGGAGATGCGGTCTACCTGCTGCTGGCTCTCGGCCGTGGCGGGCTCGCCATCTCCGAGGTCAAGCGCCTCGATCGCGAAGGCCTCAGCGAACTGCACCTCCAGGACAAGGAGGTGTCGCGCATGGCGGCGCGGAGCCTCGACCGGTCTGCGGCTCCGGGGCCAGATGCCGCCCCGGCTGTCGACCCCTTCGGGGCGGCGCCCTCTGCGGACGCAGTCGCTCCGGAAGTGACGCTCGCGCCCACATCGGCACCCTCTTCCGGCCCCCCCGAGCCTGACCCATTCGGATTCGTGGAAGGTGCCACCGGCCCCGTGGGTAGCGGGGGAGCGTCGGAGGCTCGAAAGTCCGACTGGGCGGAGCCCGGAGGGCTTCGCTTCGGTAAATCCACAGGCTCCGATTCCAGCACTGAGCAGGAATCCTCAGATGGAGCGCCCTCGGACGGCGGGCAGTCCGAGGGCGCGTCGATCACAACGCCCGCATCGCACGAACTCACCCCAGGCTCCATCCTGGAGGAGTCCTCCGGCATCATGCATGTCGATGATCTCGAAGGGGAGGCGGACACCAGGCCCTTGGGTGAGCTTGCCGAGGCTGTGGACACGGCAGACGAGGCTTACCCATCGGATGATGCCGATCCTCACCTGGCGGACTCCCCGTCGGAGCCCGATCTGGAGGGGGACGAGCCTCACGTTCATGCCGCCCCCATGTTCTTCGAGGAAATACCCGAGCCACAGGAGGATGACACCCACGACGACGACCAAGCTGGCATCGCTTCGGACGAGGACGACGCCTGGCTTGGGCTGGCTGAGCCTGAGCCGGCCGAGGTCGCCGAGCCTCCTGGTGTTGGTGACTTGGTGGGTGCCGAAGATGGTGATCCCTTCGCCGACTTTCAGGATGAGACCCGTCAGGTCGAGGACCCCTTCGCTTCCGCGCCCGTCGAGCCGGTCACCGGGGCAGCTGACAATGATCCGGACGAGGGCCTCATGTTCGGTGAGGACCCCGACGAGGTCGCTGACGAAGACGAGGACTTTGCCTTCGGCTCCGACGACGACAGCGGGAGCGACCGGCTGGACCTGGATGATGCCGCCGACGCGGATGGCCCAATGGTGTCCATCGAAGACGATGAGGACGACGAAGACGAGTGGGAAGAAGAGTACGGGGACAGCTGGGCTTCCGACGAGCAGGCACCGAATGAAGAGGCGTCCGACGACAGCGAGGAGTTCTTCCTGCCGGGCCTCACTGACGAGGCCGGTCGCGACGGTGCACCGGGGCAGGGGGCTGATGCAGACCCTCGGGCGGAGCCAACGTCACCGAGCGATGGGCAGCCCCACTTCGGCCTTCCGTCCGACCAGGGGGGCGACGTCTTCGGTGAGCGTCTCGATGACGTGACCGAGCACCATGACGAGGATGGCGAGGCGGGTCTGGCGTTCGCCATGGAGGGCTCGGACGAGCCTGGCGACCGTGCGGCGGCATCGGACGATGTCTTCGCCGACTCCGACCCGCACGAAGGGGTGCATGGCGGCGGAGAATTTGCGTTCGTTCTGGATGGCGGGGCTGCAGCTCAGCACGAGGTCGAGGCCGCCCCTGACCAGCTCGGTGTTGCTGATGCAGACGTTGCTTCCGGGGATGGCGCGGCGGCGTCCGACAGCGGGTCCGATTCAGTCCACGACGACGGCGGCATGGGCAGTGAGATGGTCCGCCTCTTCGGTGGACACGTCATCACACGGGCCCCCAGCGGGGCGTTTCGTTTCGGACTTCGCGACGGAGACCGCCTGCGAGACGTACACGACTTCGACACTCGAGGCGACGTCGCGGCAGCCTATGAGGCCTTCGTGCGCGCCAAGATCGCAGAGGGCTTCATTCCCCAGGTTCACCTGGCTGAGGTTCTCGACCCCGATCAAGAGTTCGAGTCTCTCGCCGAAGACCAGGTGCGGGCCGCCACGCAGGTCGCGTTGGGGGGAGGGTGAGGGAGCTTCTGCTGGCGGCCCTTCTCGCCACGTCCTGCGCAGGTGAAGGGGTGGACAGTGGGGCGGCAGGAGCGCCGCCTGACATCAGTGGCCGCTACCAGGTCTTCGTCTCCTACGTCTCAGGCTGCGACAGCGATCCCAGCTGGGTGCAGGACTGGGCGGAGGGTCCATTGCTGATCGAAGGCAGCGCGGACGACCTGCGCTTCGACTTCTACGACGACATGGTCTTCACCGGGAAAGCTGCGGTGGACAACACGTATGTCTTCAGCGGCGAGACCACCTGGCAAGGAGCCACGCTGACGCTGTACCACACCGGCGATGTGGCCGAGGATGGCGACGCCACCGTGCTCGACGGCACCTTCGAGATTGAGGTTGACGATGACGAGTTCACGTCGAACAACTGCTCCATCGAGAGTGGTTCGAGGGCGACGGAGATCGTCGGCGAGGACCGCTGACGAACGGCTGGCCAGCCGGCGTCTCGTTGGCTTAGGAGTGCTCGCCAGCGTTGGTTGTTCGGAATACAGCTGCGGAGTCGGCGACGGCCTGCCGACCGCGACCTGAGCCACATTCCTGCTGGTGCCGTCCGAGAGCCGTCGTGCCCCATTTCCCCGCGAGGGTCCCATGAAGCTGTACCGTGCCCGGATCCCCACCATTGCGACCACTGTCATCTCCGAGCTGTGCAAGACCGAGGAGATCGGGGTCGAGGCTGCCAATCGGGCGGAAGCCGGGCTCGACCTGGTCGCCATCATGGAGGAATACCTCCGGCGTGAGATGGAGCTCCGCGAGAAGGTGCGCGAGCACATGGCCCGACACAACATTCCCTACGACCGCTACGGCGAGACTCGCGGGAAGGTGTCCAGCGCGAGCCAGCACCCCACGGGCGACGATGTGGAGAGATTCCTCGCTCGCCAGTTCGTCGAGGCCTTCATGATCAGCCGCTTCGTCGAGGAGGTCTACGCGGACGACCGTGACCTGTACAAGCGTGTCCTGGACCTGTTGCGTGGATTCCACGTCGACGAGCGGGCATTGCGCGAGGAGGCCCGCGAGAAGGTCAAGAACGTCCGCGAGGGCACGGTCGACTACGAGATCGCACTCTCGAAGGCCATCAAGGAAGTCAAGCGCCGGCACGGGCTGCTGCAGTAGTGACCCGGGTGCTGCTAGCCCTCCTGCTCGCGGCCTGTTCCAGCGAGCCAGAACCTCCGCCACCAGCGGAGCTGGACGCGTCCGAGGCTGAGGCGCAGGCTGAGGCCGTCGCGGCTCAGCAGGGGCCAGAGACGTCGACCCCGGAGCCGGTCGTAGGTGCGGAGCCCGTCGAGATCGTGTTGGTCTGGCAGGGCATCGGAAACCTTCACCGAAGCTTCTTCTCGAGTGCGGATGCGGTGAGCCTGCTCAGCACCGGGCTGGCTGGTCGCGTCGAGGGCCCCGCGAACGTCTACGTCCGCCACGACAACGCCGAGTTCGTGGGCTCCATCCGTTTGCAGCTTCGTCCAGACACCCTGCGCATTGAGGTCGGCTCGGAAGGGGACGCCATCGCACTGCAGGACCTGACGCCCCTGACAGCGGCGCTCGCGAGCTTTCGATCGCACGTGGCGAGCCACTTCGACTTTCGTGTGGAGAGCTTTTCGGTGGGCCTGGAGAGCTTTCGAGGCCCACACAGCTGCATCTTCGGTGTAGCCGGCGAACATCCCCCCGACGGCTTGCTGGTTTCACCATGCGTCGTGGTCGACGGCAAGGAGCGCTGCGGTGAGGCCACGTCTCGGGGCGTTCGCTTCGACCCTGACGTGGCCAAGACCATCCGCACCTGCCTCGACCGCTGAGCTCCGCTCCGGCCGCCGGTCGGTTCAGGCCGCGACTTCGGACAGCATGGGGCGCATCCGCTTCTTGAGGCGGGTGTGCAGCTGGCTGACTCGAGACTCGGTGACACCGAGCTCTGCGGCGATCTCGCGGAAGGTCCGATCTTCGAAGTAGTACCGCTGCACGATGGTGCGCTCGCGATCCGGAAGGGCCGAGATGACCTCTCGCACACGACCGGACACCTGGACCCGACGAACAGTCTCGTCCACGGCCTGACCAAGGTCCGCCAGCTTGTCGCTGATGGTGCCCTCGTCGTCACTCCCTTCCTCGGTGCTGACGAGTACACGCACATCGGCGGTACGCTCGAGCTCTCCGAGGCGATCTATGCTCACCTGGAGGAAGCGTGCGGTCTCTTCGCGGGTGGGCGAGCGGCCGAGATCGTCTTCAAGAGCCTGTCGTGCCCGCTGGAGCCGCGCCGAGCGGTCGCGAACGCTGCGCGGGACCCAGTCGTTCTTTCGCATCTCGTCCACCATCGCGCCCTGGACTCGGATGCGGGCGTAGGCTGAAAACGACTGAGCTCGTGTGGGCTCGAAGCGCTCCACAGCCTCGATCAGACCGAGTACGCCGATGTTGATCAGGTCGTCGACGTCGACGCAGCGCGGCAGGCGTCGGGCCATTC
>JAERSX010000965.1 GCA_016845285.1 Deltaproteobacteria bacterium
GTGCAGTGGCTCCACGACTGGTGGTACGACTCCGGCTTCGACGAGCTCGCCGGCAACGCCCAGGCCGACAACTTCGGCCGCGGCGGCATCGAGGCCGACGCCATGAAGGTGGAGGTCCAGGACCGGATCTTCAGCGGCGGCCGCAACAACGCCAACATGTCGACCCCCTCGGACGGCGAGCAGCCCCGCATGCAGCTCTACGTCTGGGATGGCCGCAGCGACGCCTCGCTCACCTCGACGGGCGGCCTGGAGCCCGACGTGGGCGTCGCGAGCTTCGGCCCCGACAACTTCGAGGAGACCGGCCTCCTCGCCGAGGCCGGCAGCGACACCTCCGTCTGCAGCGGCATCGACGCCGACGTGGACGGCCTCATGGTGCTCGTCGACCGCGGCGACTGCAGCTTCGCTGACAAGGCCGCCACCGCCGAGGCCGCGGGCGCCCTCGGGGTGGTCCTGGTCAACAACATCGAGGCCGACGGCGCCCCGTCCATGGGCGGCGGCGGCACGCCCGTGACCATCCCCATCCTCTCGGTCAGCCTGGAGGACGGCGAGCTGCTGCGCGACGAGCTCGACGCCGGCGAGGTGGAGGTCAGCCTCTTCCGCGAGAGCGGGCCCGCCCTCGACTGCGGCCTCGACAACACCGTCCTCGCCCACGAGTGGGGCCACTACCTGCTCGCGCGGCTCATGAGCTGCGGCAACACCCAGTGCGACGGCATCCACGAGGGCAACGCCGACTTCACCGCCCTGCACATGCTGCTCCGCGAGGGCGAAGACCTCGACGGCGTCTACGCCCCCGCCTCCTACGTGGCCGCCGGCATCAGCGAGGACGCCGCCTACTACGGCACCCGCCGGGTCCCCTACTCCCGCGACCGTGCCTTCAACGCCCTCAGCTTCCGCCACATCTCCGACGGCGAGGAGCTCCCCAGCGACGAGCACCCCATGTCGTCCAGCAGCGCCCCCAACAGCCAGTCCCACAACGTGGGCGAGGTCTGGGCCTCGACCATGTTCGACGCCTACCTCGCGCTGGTCGAGGACGGCCCCGACGCCGGGCGCTCCTTCGAGGACGTGCGCCGACGCATGAGCGACATCATCGTGGCCGGCTTCACGCTGGCCCCCAGCGATCCCACCTTCCTGGAGCTCCGCGACGCCCTGCTCGCCGCCGCCGCCGCCGAGGACACCCACGACGCGGTGCTCATGGCCGAGGCCTTCGCCGGGCGTGGCATGGGCAGCTGTGCGGTGGGCCCCGAGGCCGAGTCCGACGACCTCACCGGCATCATCGAAGACGACGGCCTCGGCGGAAACCTGTCGGTGGAGGTGCCCACCTTCCTCGACGACCTCGTGAGCTGCGACGACGACGGCTGGCTCGACGGCGGCGAGGCCGGCGGCGTGGCGGTCTCGGTCTCCAACCTCGGCGGCGGCGACCTGACCGAGGTCACCGTGTCGGTGGCCTTCGAGCCCGAGCTCACGGGCCTCGTCCTGGTCGACGGCGACACCCAGGTGCTCGACGAGCTGCCCGCCTTCACCACCACCGAGGTCCGCTTCGACGCCGTCCTCGATCGTCACGAGGCCCTGCGCGAGGACACCGTGGTCACCGTCATGGTCTCGCACCTCGACGCCTGCGAGCCCTTCGTCACCAGCTCGGCCTTCGCCTGGGTGGAGACAGACGTGGCGTCGGCCCAGGACACCACCGACGGCTTCGACGCCGACGACGGGAGCTGGACCATCGAGGGCGACGACGAGGGGGAGATCTGGTCGCGGACCGACACCGACGACGACGGCGACCTGCTCTGGCACGGCCTCGACGTCTCCGGGGTCACCGACTCGGCCCTCACCTCGCCCGTGTTCCAGCTCACCGACGAGGACTTCACCCTCGACCTGACCCACCGCTACGCCTTCGAGACCTCCCAGGAGACCTTCTGGGACGGCGGCGTCATCGAGCTGTCCGTCGACGGCGGCGACTGGACCGACGTGAGCGACTGGGTCGACCCCGGCTACGGCGGCACCCTGTCCGACGCCGCCGACAACCCCCTGGCCCTGCGCGAGGCCTTCGTGGACATGAGCGCCTCGTGGCCGGATCTCGAGACCCTGAGCCTCGACTTCGGCGACGCCCTGGCCGGCACCGAGGTGCAGCTCCGCTTCCGCATCGGCACCGATCTGGCCGCCAGCGACTACGGCTGGGAGATCGCCGAGGTGGCCGTGGGCGGCCTCACCGAGGCCGTGTTCCCCGCTCTCGTCGACGACGAGACCGACTGCAATCCTGCCCCGGAGGCCGACGCCGGCCCCGACCAGGTGGTGGAGAGCGGGTCGGTGGTGGCCCTCGACGGCAGCGCCTCCAGCGACCCGACCGGCGAGCCCCTGAGCTACTCCTGGGACCTCGACGACATCGACGACGCCGTGGTGGTCGACACCACAGGCCTGGCCTTCACCGCGCCGATCGTGGACCAGACCCTGGTCCTCGAGGCCACCCTGACCGTGAGCGATGGCGACCTCGACGACAGCGACACGGTGGAGATCACCGTCGAGCCCCTGCCTCCCACCGAGGAGGACACGGGCGGAGCCACCTCCATGGGCACAGAGCTCCCCCCCATCGAGACCTCGGGCCGCTGCGGCTGCGGCGCCGCGCCGGCCGCGCCGGCCATGTGGCTGCTCGGTCTGGGCCTCCTCGGCTGGCGTCGTCGCCACCCCGACAGC
Source organism: Deltaproteobacteria bacterium (assembly GCA_016845285.1). Lineage (GTDB taxonomy): Bacteria > Myxococcota_A > UBA796 > UBA796 > UBA2385 > BH17. Next base: position 2,689 of record JAERSX010000965.1, read on the forward strand.
TGAGCCCCCCCTTTCGGCCAGGCTCCCCAGCAGGCATCCTGGGGACGCACCACGGCCAGCCATGCGCTCTCTCCTCTTCGCCCCCACCCTCGTCTTCGCCTGTGGCCAGCTCCTGGGCTGCAGCGACCACGATCTCGCGCGGCTCTCGGGCGAGGACTACTTCGTCCAAGAGGGCACCGACGAAGCCGACATCCTGTTCGTCGTCGACGACTCCATCAGCATGGCCGACGAGCAGGCCCTGGTCGCCGCCGGCTTCGAGCGCTTCATCGACGCCATGAACAGCGCCGAGGAGGTGAGCTTCCAGCTCGGCGTCGTCACCACCGACATGGACGAGGACAACGTCGACCGCGGGCGCCTCGTGGGAGAGCCGCCCTACCTCACCAACGCATCGGCCAACTACGGCGCCGCCTTCTTCGACCGGGTGCAGGTGGGCACGAGCGGCAGCGACAAGGAGCGAGGCCTGCAGGCGGCCACCCACGCCCTGTCGGAGCGCTACCTCGAAGATCAGCACGCCGGCTTCCTGCGCGAGGACTCCGTGCTCGCCCTGGTCTTCGTGAGCGACGAGGACGACTGCAGCGACGAGAACTTCATCCCCGACAGCGAGGACGGCGAGCTCTGCTACGACGCCGACATCCTCGAGCCCACCGTCACCTACCTCAAGCGGCTGCGCGAGAGCCGAGGCGACAGCGGTCGTGTCGTGGCCAGCGCCATCGTGGGCCCCGACGCTGCCGAGGGCTGCGAGAGCAGCTGGCCCGGCCGCCGCTACGTGGCCATCGCCGCTGGGCTGGGCGGGGAGATCGGCGACATCTGCGAGGGCGACTACGGCGAGGTCATGGACGACATCGGCGCCCGCATCAGCGCGCCCGCCACCGTCTTCGGGCTGCAGTACGTGGCCGTCGCGGGCACCGTCGAGGTGGAGATCGACGGCGAGATGATGGCCGAGGATGTCGACACGGCCTGGTGGTACGACGAGCCCAACTGGTCGATCCGCTTCGACGGCAGCTACGTGCCGCCCTGGGGAAGCGAGCTCAACGTGACCTACGAGATCGCCGGCGAGGGCAGCACCGACACGGGCGCCTGAGCCAGACGGCCGCCCGCGACGCTCACCCCTCCCGCTCAGCCCGCGTTCGCGGTGCTCACCTGACCGTTGAGGGTCCAGAAGTCGTACAGCCAGCCCAGGCCGAACAGCCCGCCGGTAAGCAGCCACACCAGGCCGCTCACGAACTTGCCAAGGTAGAAGCGGTGGATGCCGAAGATGCCGAGGAAGGTCTGCAAGGCCCAGGCCACGGTGTAGTCCCGGGAGCCCGTGCGGTAGCGGCGCTCCGCGGCCCGGTCCATGCCCGGGATGAGGAAGATGTCGATCAACCAGCCGATGCCCAGCAGACCGCCCGTGCACAGCCAGAGCGTGCCGGTCAGCGGCTTGCCGAAGTAGAACCGGTGGGCACCGGTGAAGCCGAACAGCCAGAGCAGGTAGCCGACCGCGGTGCTGTGGGTCTGGGTCATGTCTCACCTCGTGGGGACGTCCCGCCTACGGAGGGCCCCCGCGCGGTATTTCACCGCGACGAGGCCAGGGCCCCCTGACCTGCCCGCCGACCAGTCCAGTACACCGCCGTGATGGAGCCGCTGAAGCCGATCCCCACGGCATCCACGCCCAGCATCCCCGCGACCTCGCCCGCGCCCCACAGACCGGGGATCGCGGTGCCGTCCTCGTCGAGCACCCGTCCCTGTTCGTCCAGCGTCACCCCCGTGAAGCACTTGGTGGTGCTGGGATGTAGGGGGACCACGTAGAAGAGGTCGTCTTCGAAGGCCTGCAGACGGCCAGCAGACTTGCCGAAGTCGGCGTCCTCGCCCGCGTCGACCAGCTCCTGGTAGCGCGTGATGGTGGCGGTCAGCGTGGCCTCGTCGAAGCCGAACTCCTCCACCGCCGGCGCCACGCCCGCCATGCGCCAGGCCACGCCCCCGTCCAGCAGATCCTGTGCCTTGAAGAAGCCCTCGACGTCGTCGTCGGTGAGGTTGTAGGGCGCGATCCGATGGACGTCGGACTCGAAGAGGCTCGCTGTGATCAGCGCGTAGATCACGGGCTCGTCGAGGGACTCCAGCACATGGGAGGCCGCGAAGCCGGTGGCCGCCTCCTCGCTCATGAGCCGCTCACCCTGGGCGTCCACCCAGACGCCCGTGGTCACGCTGGAGCCGAGCCACACCGCCTCTCCCTCCAGCCCCTCGCGCCAGTCGGGCACCGCGTGGACGTAGAC
>JAERSX010000966.1 GCA_016845285.1 Deltaproteobacteria bacterium
GCCTGGGCTTCACCGCCCTCAGCTACGACGGCAGCAACGTCGAGAGCACGCAGCAGGCCGACGTGCGGGCGTGGCTGGTGCGGGGGCTGGGCGAGCCCGCGGTCGACGACGGCGTGCGCGCGGCCTGGTCTCTCGAGGGCATCGACTGAGAGGGCGACTCAGGCACGCTCGGCCGGGAGACAGACGCGTGGGCCATCGTCGGTGATGACGTCGACCTGGCGCCAGGCGCAGTTCACGTCGATGCGCCCATCCTCCACCCAGACGCGGTCGCCAAAGACCGTGCGCAGGTGTGCCTGAGCATCCGACTCCGGCGCCGTCGTGCAGCCGGCCAGAGCCAGTGCAGCAGCGATGAGCGGGAGCGCGGTACGCATGATCGTCCTCAGGTGCGTTGACAGAAGTGTGCCTCCGACCTCGGCCTCCCGAAGTGAAGAACACGCAAACTGGATCGGATCACACACCCGATCCGGCAAGCATCTGCCGAAACAAACGAGGAGAACCCCTCAGCTCATCCAGTTCTGGTCCTTCTGGAGCGCCCACTTGGTGGTGATCTTGCGCACGCGGGTCCAGAAGCGGAAGCCGTCCCAGCCCGTGATGTTGCCGGCACCGAACTTGGAGTCGTTCCAGCCGCCGAAGCCGAAGGGCTCGCGGGGGACGGGCACGCCGACGTTGACGCCGCACATGCCAGCCTCGGCGCGGCCCATGACCGTGCGGGCGACGTCGCCGGAGGTGGTGTAGACGGCGCTGGCGTTGCCGTAGGGGTTGCCGTTCTCGATGGACAGCGCCTCGCTGAGATCCTTGACCCGGATGATGCTGAGCACAGGGCCGAAGATCTCTTCCTTGGCGGCGGCGGAGTCGGGGTCCACGCCGTCGATGATGGTGGGGCCCACCCAGTAGCCACCGTCATCGGCAGCCTTGCCGCGGCCGTCGACCACCACGTCGGCTCCGCCAGCCTCCGCGGCGGCGATGTAGCCGGTGATGCGGTCCACGCTCTCCGACGAGTTGATGGCGCCGATGCCCGAGCCCACCTCGATGGCGGCGGCGCGGAGCTTGATCTCGTCGATGATGTGCTCGACGTCGCCCACGGCCAGGAGGTTGGCAGCCGCCATGCAGCGCTGGCCCGCACAGCCGGTGAAGCTGGCCACGATGTTGCCCGCAGCCACCTCGAGATCGGCGTCGGGCACCACGATGAGGTGGTTCTTGGCGCCGCCCAGGCAGAGCGCGCGCTTGCCCGACATGGCGGCCCGACCGTAGACCAGCTTGGCCACGCGGGTGCTGCCCACGAAGGCGAAGGCGCCAATCCCGGGGTGATCGCACAGGGCCTCGACGGCCTCGCGGCCTCCGTTCACCACGTTGAAGATGCCGTCGGGCAGGCCAGCCTCGGCGAAGAGCTCGGCCAGGGCGATGGTGCTGAGCGGGGTCTGCTCGCTGGGCTTCAAGATGAAGGCGTTGCCGCCCACGATGGCCTGCGGGAGCATCCACAGGGGCACCATCAGGGGGAAGTTGAAGGGGGTGACGCCCGCCACCACGCCGATGGGCGCGTAGTCGATCTGGCAGTTCACACCGCGGCTCACGTCGAGCTGGGTGCCGGCGGCCACGTTGGGCAGCGAGCAGCCGTACTCCACGCACTCGATGGTCTTGAGCACCTCGGCCTTGGCCTCGCCATAGGTCTTGCCGTTCTCGTGGCTGACGAGCCAGGTGAGGCTCTCGATGTCGCGGTGCATGAGCTCGCGGAGCTTGTAGAAGACGGCGGCCCGCTCACGGACGGGACGCTCCTGCCAGGCCTTGAGGTTCACCTTGGCAGCCGCCACTGCGGCGTCCACATCGGCAGCGCCCGACATCACCACGGTGCTCATGGCCTTGCCATGACGTGGGTTGATCACGTCGAGAGAGCCGTGGTTGTCGCGGGCGTCCTGCCACTCTCCGCCGATCCAGTTCCGGGCGGCCACGTAGGGTGTGAAGTCGTAGGAGGTCGTGGCGAAGTTCGCGATGGTCATGGGAGCTCCGGGCCGGATCGGGTGTGGCAGCGGCAATTCGCCGGGAGACCTAATGGATCCGCCCGCGACCTTCAGCCCTGGTCGTCGCGCACCCGCCCACGCAGCGCCTTCTTGGCGCCGTGCTTGGCCTTGCCATCGAGGCGTCGCCGCTTGCTGGCACGGGTGGGCTTGGTGGGCTTCCGGCGCTTGGGTGGCTGAAGGTTGTCCCGGAACATCCCCGCCATGCGGGCATAGGCCGCGTCGAGGTTGCTCGACTGGGAGCGGGAGCCGCGGGAGCTCACCACCAGCTCGTCGTCGTTGGTGACGTAGCTGGGGAAGGCCCGGCGGATGCGCGCGAGCACGCCAGGGTGCACCTCGGTCACGCTGCCCAGGTGGAGGCGCAGGCGCACCGCCGTGTCGGCGGTGTTGACGTGCTGGCCGCCGGGACCGCCACCGCGAGCCGTCTCCACGACCAGCCGCCATCCGGGGATGGAGATGCGCTCGGTGATGGGCAGGTCGGCAGGCATGACCAGCGGCCGATAACCAGCGGCCCACCCACGTGAGCGCTACCCTGCCTGGAGCCATGGAGGCCTCATGCACGCTGCCATCCGCATTCCCTTGGCCTTCGTTGCGCTCCAGCTCGGCTACTCCGGGGTGGTCTGGGCCTGCTCCTGTGCCCAGGATGCACTCCTGTCCGACCCCATCGGCACCGCCGAAGAAGCAGAGCGCGTCTTCATCGGTGAGGTGCTGAAGGTCGGCAAGGCGCGCTCTGCCGGCTGTGGGGGCACGACCAGCACCGCAGACAGACGCGAGATCGAGTTCGTGGTGGTCGAGGGCATCAAGGGTGTCTCCGACGGCGAAGAGCTCACCTTGACGACCTCCCGCGACAGCTCCGCGTGCGGCGTCGATGCAGCCGAGGGCGAGCTCTGGCTCATCGCCCAGTACGAAGGCTCCGACTTCCTCGGCGCGTGTGGACCCGGCGGCCGGCTCGACGACGGCTACCAGGACGCGGCAGACATCCTGCTGCTCGAGGCCGAGGGTGCTCGCTGAGGTCCGATCGGGGAGACCCTGGCACCTCGTCTTGACCGTATTCCGGTGCTGGAACCGTTAGAAAGGGGCGCCACACCGACCCGGACCGCCCCATGGACATCCTCACCGCCCTGAACCCCGAGACCCAGTACTCCCAGGGCAAGCTCCAGCTCATCTTCGGTGCCTGGGTGGCCAGCGGGCTCTTCGACCGCAGCGGCACCATCAACGCCGACGACGGCGACGTCTCCGAGGACGACTACACCAAGCAGTCCATCTACGCGGTGCTCTACTCGGTGTACCGGGAGATCGGCACCGTCACCGACGAGCACGGCACGCCCTACGAATTCACCTTCAACACCTGGGGCTACGACTGGCCCGATGCCTGGGGCAACCGCCCGAATGCCGACAACGAGCCCCAGCGCTTCGGGCAGAACGCCTACACCGGGCTCTTCGAACACCCCGAGGTCAAGGCCTACGCCGCCGAGCGCGACGGCGAGCTGCACATCGTCGAGATGGGCTGCGGCACGGGCGCTGGCGCCCACCACATCTGCAGCAAGGTCTGGCCCAAGTGCACCTATGTGGCCATCGACATGCAGATGGCCGCCATCGAGACCTGCCGGCGCAAGCACGTACCCGAGCTGAACGGGCGCCTGAAGGCCGTGCACGGCGACGCCACCAAGGTGGACATCGCCGAGGGCTCGGCGGACTTCGTGGTCATCTGCGAGACCCACGTGGCCGAGTACGACGGCCAGGTCACCGACGAGGACAAGATCTTCTTCGAGCGCGTGTTCGCCACGCTGAAGCCCGGCGGCTTCTTCGTCTGGGGCAACGCCATCCCCGACCGCACCTGGGAGCCCTGCTTCGCCTACCTCGAGAGCGTGGGCATGAAGAAGGTCCGCGTCCACGACGTGACCACCGACGCCGTGCGCGCCCGCGATCTCGACAAGGCCCGGGTGCAGGTCTACGTCGACCAGGCCCTGGGCAAGTTCCACGGCTTCAAGATCCCGGTGCTGGGCAAGAAGCGGCGCCGTCAGGCCGAGCTGGCGCTCAAGAATTTCTACCGAGACCCCGGCACCCGCCTCTACGAGAAGATGACCGACGGCACCGACAGCTACCGGGTCGCCCTCTTCCAGAAGCCCGCCTGAGACCCATCGGGCCTACCCTCGGGTGGCCTTGAACGCGGTGAGGCCTCGCTCTTCGTCGGTGCCGGGAATGGTGTTGTCCAGGAACAACGCCACGAAGGCCCCCACAGCCATGCCCGTCTTGCCGAGGATGTTGATGACGTTGGCCACCATGGTGGGCAGGTCGCCCTCACCGAGCACCACGGGGTTGGCCTCGAAGTACTCGGGCATGCTGAGCCCCATGAAGATGGCGAAGCCGAGGATGAAGAGGTTGCGGGCCGAGTTCAGGTTGACGAACTGCAGGTTGCTCAGCCCCACGCTCGCGATCATCCCGAACATGGCGCAGTACATGCCGCCCACGATGGGCTGCGGGATGGTGGTGAAGAGCGCGCCGAACTTCGACACGGTGCCCAGCACCACCATCAGCAGGGCACCGGCCTGGACGACCCGGCGGGAGCCGACCCGCGTGAGGCCGATGGCACCGATGTTCTCGGAGTAGCTGGTGGTGCCATTGCCGGTGCCCATGATGCCGGCGAAGAGGCAGCCGATGCCCTCGAAGGTGATGCCACGGTTGACGGTCTTCTCGTCGGGAGTGGGCGCGCCGCTCATGCGGGCACAGGCGTAGTAGTCGCCGATGGACTCCACCATCGAGGCCGCGTAGCCGGCGAACATACCCACGAATGCCGCCACACCGAACTGGGGCATGCCCCACTGGAAGGGGGTGGGGATGCGTACCCAGGGGGCGTTCTTCAGGTTGTCGAAGCTGGCGTGCGAAGCGTGACCCTCGGGGAAGACGCCCGCCATGGTGAGCGCGATGCTGACGGCCCAGGCCCCCACGATGGCCAGGAGGATCGGGTAGAGCTCGAAGGCCCGAGCCCGTGTGCGCAGGTACTGGCTGAAGGCGATGATCAGCACGATGGTCAGGCCGCCCATCCACCAGTCCTTGCCAGCGACCGGAGCGCCGAACTTGAACAGGGCCAGGCCGATGAGCGCGATGGTGGGCGCGATGGTGATGGGCCCCACGTACTTGAGGGTCTTGCCGATGAGCCCGCTGGCGCCCAGCGCGATCTCGACGATGGCACCCAGGATGATGGCGCCTTGGACGTGCTGCATGCGCACCTCCCAGCCCACCTCGGACATGCCCGCCATGCCGCAGATGACGAAGGTGGGCCCGAGGAAGCTGAAGGTGCCGCCCTGGACGATGGGCAGGCGGTTGCCCCAGGTCACCTGGAGCAGGGTGGTGATGCCGCTCACGAAGAACATCGTCGCGATGAGCTGACCGAGGGCAACAGGGTCGGTGATGCCCAGCGGCTCGCTCAGGATGAGCGGGATGGCGACGGTGGAGCCGAACATCGTGAGGTAGTGCTGCAGGCCCAGAGCAGCGGTCTCGGCGAGTGGGGGCTCGTCGTCGATGCTGTAGATCAGCTCGGGTCCATCATGCTGGGTGCTCATGGGTCGATCCTGCGTTCCGGAGGGGGCACGACGATTGGTACCACACCCCCCGGGAACGATAGGGCCCCTCTCTCTGCCGGAGGTCATCATGGACGGTCGCATCGTCATCGCCTGCTACCGCCCCAAGCCCGGCCAAGAGGCGGCCCTCGACGCGCTCATGGCCACCCACACGCCCAAGCTGCGGGCCCTGGGCCTGGCGACCGAGCGCAAGCCCATCCTCATGCGCTCGGCCGACGGCACCGTGATCGAGGTCTTCGAGTGGGTGTCAGAGGCCGCCATCGAGGCGGCCCACAGCCACCCCGAGGTGCTCACCATGTGGGCGGCGTACGAAGAGGTCTGTTCGTACGCGCCCATCTGCACGCTCATGGAGACCGACGCGCTCTTCGCCGGTTTTCAGCCATGGGTGCAGGGGGAGTTCATCCTCCCTGAGACAGACGACGACACGAGCGAGGTCTAGTCCCGGTCGACGGCCGTGTGGGCCGCCAGCGCGTTCCGCTTCTTCTGGGCGTCCCAGTAGAAGGCGAAGGGCGGGCGGTCGATGTACTTGCCCGTGCCCCTCTCGGTGGACAGCTGGTCGTTCTGCCACACCACCCGACCTCGCGAGAGCGTGACCGCGGCGTTGCCGGTGATCTCCATGCCCTCGTAGATGTTGAAGTCGATGTTCTGGTGGTGGGTCTCGGCCGAGATGGTGCGGGTCTTGTTGGGATCCCAGACCACGATGTCTGCGTCGGCGCCTGGCTGGATCGTGCCCTTCTTCGGCCAGATGTTGAAGATGCGGGCCGTGTTGGTCGAGGTGACCGCCACGAACTGGCTCGGCGTCAGCTTGCCGCTGCGCACGCCGTGGTGCCAGAGCACGCCCATGCGGTCCTCGATGCCGCCGGTGCCGTTTGGAATCTGGCGGAAGTCGTCACGACCGGCGGCCTTCTGGTCGGTACAGAAGCAGCAGTGGTCGGTGGCGGTGGTCTGGAGCATGCCGGCCTGGAGTCCCTTCCAGAGGGCATCCTGGTGCTCCTTCGCTCGGAAGGGCGGGCTCATCACGTAGTGGGCGGCGCTGCGCCAGTCGGGGTTGCGGTAGACGGAGTCGTCGATGACGAGGTGCTGTGCGAGCACCTCGGCGAAGACCTGCTGGCCCTCGTGCCGGGCGCGGGTCACGGCCTCGAGCGCATCGATGCAGCTGGTGTGGACCAGGTAGCAGGGCACGCCCAGCACCTCGGCGATGCGGATGGCGCGGTTGGCAGCCTCGCCCTCGACCTCGGGAGGCCGGCTCAGGGGATGGCCCTCTGGGCCGTGGATGCCCTGGTCGTAGATGTCCTGCTGGAGCGTGTAGACGAGCTCGCCGTTCTCGGCGTGCAGGGTGGCCAACGCGCCCAGCTCGCGACAGCGCTTGAAGCTGTTCACCAGCGTCTCGTCGTCGCACATGATGGCGTTCTTGTAGGCCATGAAGTGCTTGAAGGAGTTGACGCCCCAGTCGCGGACCAGGGTGCCCATGTCCTCGCTCACGCTCTCGTCCCACCACGTGATGGCGACGTGGAAGGAGTAGTCGGTGGCCGCCTTCTCGGCCCAGCCGCGCCAGGTCTTGTAGGCCTCGAGGATGCTGCTCTGGGGCGACGGGATGACGAAGTCGATGACGCTGGTGGTGCCGCCCGCGGCTGCGGCCGAGGTCCCTGAGAAGAAGTCCTCGGAGGCGACCGTGCCCATGAAGGGCAGCTCCATGTGGGTGTGGGGGTCGATGCCGCCGGGGATGACGTAGGCCCCCGATGCGTCGATGACCTCGGCGCCCGCGGGCACATCGAGATCGGCACCCACTGCGGCGATCTGCTCGCCCACTACGAGCACATCGGCCTTCCGCTCGCCTTCGACGGTGACGACGGTGCCGCCCTTGATGATCTTGGTGTCGCTCATGACAACTCCTGGGATGCTGGCTGATGCCGGGTGAGGTCGCGGCTACTTGCCGGTGTCCTTGATGATCTGCTGCTGAAAGTCTGGCTGCGAGGCGCGGGCCAGGGCCTCGGCGTACTCGGGGATGCGTCCGGTCATCTGGAAGCCCCACTTGTCCTTCACCTGGCGGCCGTGGTTGAGGTCGACCTCGGTGACGAGCAGGCCGTCGCGGGTGCGCGACAGGCCCGGGGTGCGAGAGCCATTGGGGGCTGCCACGTACGAGCTGCCGTAGAAGTGGCCGAAGTCGCGGTGGGCGGCCTTGCCGTCGCCACTGGTGAACGCATTGGGGAAGGTCTCGGTGCCCACCCGGTTGATGCCGGCCACGAAGTAGTTGTTGGCGATGGATGCGCAGCGGGCCTCGACTGGCCAGAGCGGCTCACTG
>JAERSX010000967.1 GCA_016845285.1 Deltaproteobacteria bacterium
GTGTAGTGATCGAACGGTCCGAGCTGGAGCGGGAATCCTGCCATGCAGTCGGCTCCGGAAAGAGGAAGCGAGGACTAACATCCGGGGTGGAGTCCGGCGTATGCAGGGGACCTGCTAAGGTTCCCTCCCACCAGCCAGACACGCCCTACCCCACGCTGTCTTGAGAGCGTCCATGTTCCTGCTCCGCCGCCGCCCAGTCGCCCTCGCCCTCGCGGCTCCGTTCCTGCTCTCGTGCTTGTGCACCGGTCTCTGCGCAGGTCTCTTCGATCCCGCCGGCACGGCCCTGCAAGAGGGGAAAGACCTGGCGGCTGCCGGAGAAAATGCCGCTGCCATCGTCAGCTTCGACGAAGCCATCACGGCATACGAGGCGAACGAGGCCAAGGCATCCACTCTCGAAGCGGCGACAACAGCACACCGCGGTGTGATCGATGCCCACCTGGGCAAGGCCGCCGCCTACTTCGCCGCAGACGCCTACATGGACTCAGCCATCTCGGTGATGAGCGCGGAGCTCCGGGAGCCAGGATCCCTCGCCACCGTCGAACCCGTCAGCCTGCAGACAAACCTGGTGACCGTCACAGAGTGGGCTCTGCTGACCGACCGCCCCACCGATGACACCCTCATCGTGGCTGTCCAGGAGTTGGTCAGCCGTCCCCTGGACGAGGGCCTCGAGGCGCATGTGTCCACCTGGCTGTGCGACCAGGCACCGCAGCTCCCCAGCTTCAACGGCTGCCGTGCGCTCGGCACCGACGTCTCGACCGTGACCGACCTCAGCCTGCTCGCCACCGCCTCCACAGCCTGCGAGACCGTGCGTCCGCTGGCTCAGCTGTGCGAGGGCGACATGAAGACCACCGTCGAGGCCATGCCGTCGACCTCGGCGGTGATGGAGCGGTGGACCGCCCTGACCGAGCCGCTGGCCACACCCTACGTGTCCGCCGCGGGGCTCCACAGCCGGAGCTGCGCCAGCTCGGTGAGGCGAAAGGAAGGCATCGAGGCCCGCTACATGCGGCAGATCCTGTATGGGAACCGGCGGGCGGTCATCGACGCCGCCCTGGCCATGCAGCCCCACGACGAAAAGATCGATGAGCGCCGTGACATGCTGGATGCGATCTGCAGCGAGGTCCGCGCCTCCGAGTGGCCCGAGGCGGTCAAGCAACAGGTCGTGTCCGCAGTGTCCGACGCCAACGACAACTGCGGCGGGTACTGCCGGTAGGACCCATATCTACGAGTGCACCGGGGTCGCTCAGGTGTCGGGTGTGCCGATTTTGTGCGCAGAGTCTTCGGCCATGGGCGAAGCCAACAGGAAAATGGGTGGGGCGTCAGTCACACGGCTGACTTCCTGAAGCCACCAATTCTTGCCACCCGAAGGTAACAGAAATGGGCATGGCAGTAGAACCCGACGTTGCGAACGCCCCCCCCCGCTCTCGCTGACCGTGGGCGAGGTCATCTGGGTGCCCCGCCTCGGTGGTTCGTGGCAGAGATGTGTTCGGTCTTGCCACCACGGCAACCAATGGTTCGCTCACCGCTCCAGATCTCGTCATCGGGTCAGAGCAAGGCTGGCGGCCACCTCAAGCCAGGCTTTTCTGTTCTTGCTCCCCGACATCAACGGACTCCGCCTTATCCCGCCGATCAGCCTCTCCAATTCTTCAGAGTTGAAGGTGCTCTATCTGACATTCACAGAGTCTGGATCGACGGGTGCTGTGCCTTGAGGAGGACGCCCCCCTCAGGCAGAAGGCGAAGAGCTCGTGGCACATGTGTTGGACGTGTTGCGGGATGACGGAAGGATCGTTGCAGCCAACCGATGCTGCGTCAGTGGCAGCCTAGCGGCCAGTCAGGCACGATGTCCAGAGCGCGGTCGCCACCGTCGTCGATGGTGAACGCTATCGGGCGACCTCCGTCGACACAGTCCTCGGTTCCAAAGAGCGCGAAGCCCTCGAAGTTGTCATCGCCAGGGTGATCGAAGGTGGCCTCGAGGTCGAAGCTGCGCGTGCCGCCGTTGCTCTCAGACGAGAGGCGAACCACCTGGAGGTCGTTCTCGCTGCCACCGTGCCAGATGTACAGGCGGCCAGAGTCAGCGTCGAATTCCAGCGCACTCGTGTCTTGGTAGCCGGTGGTATAGACCCCGACTTCTTCCACGGTGTCGTCGTCGGAGGACAGGTCGAAGACATGGATGTCGCCTCCGTTCTGCGTGCCGACGAAGAACAGGCCACCGTAGCCCAGCTGGCTGGTCCGGGAGTCTCCTTCCCCATCGGTGAAGTCCCAGTCCTCCAGCTGCGAGTCGGGCACGAAGGCCATGCCCTCCGAGCCCCTGGACCCAGCGGTCTCGAGGTAGGCGTCGGTGGGCCAGGTGCGCACCACGTCGGCGGTGCCGGGGTTCGAGACATCGAATGCGGTCACCACCTCGTCGTGCTCGACGAGCACGTGCAGCAGGTGAGGTTCGCCGGCCGGATCTGAGAGGGTGACCGACTCGATGTCCCGATTGCCCAGCGAGGCGCCATCCTCGATCTCCCAACCCCCGGACTCGTCCTCCACGATGCGCCACACCTGGGCCCCATCACCTCTGACCACCCACAGCTCGCGCTCCACGGGGTTCCAGGTGGCGCCGGACAAGGAGATCCGGAAG
>JAERSX010000968.1 GCA_016845285.1 Deltaproteobacteria bacterium
GTACTGCCTCGGGGGGCGGCGGTGCCCCCGTGCTTCCCTTGGCTCTCATGGGTGGTGGCGCGCTGATGGCGGGTGCGGGTGGCTTCTTTGCACTCCGTGCGGTGGGCGCTCGCGGGACGGCAGCCAGTGGCTGCACCCAGACGGCTGGTGGTACGTGGTGTCTCGACAGCGTGGGGGAGGATCTCCAGCGGGACCGCAGCAGCAGCTTGGTCGCCGATGTGGGCTTCGTGCTGGGCGGTGTCGCCCTCGCGACGGGCACGGTGCTCTTCGTCCTGGACCTGGACGGGGCACCTGCGGTAGGTGTCCGGCCCGGAGGGCTCGTGATCCAGGGACAGTTCTGACATGCGACTGATCTTGGCCGTCGGCCTGGCGGGTTGCTCCTTCAGCACCACCGAGTACGAAACCTGCGAGACCAACCTGCAGTGCCAGGAGGCATTTGGGTGGGGGCACGCATGCGGCGACGAGGGGCTGTGCTCCGTCGTCGTGCAGCATCCGCGCTGCGAGGTCACCGAGCCTGCCGATCTCTTCGAGAACCGCCAGGACTATCAGGACAGCATCGTCCTGGGCGTACAGTTCGACACCTCCCAATTCGGGCTGGAGGCTCAGGCCATGCGCCTGGCGGTGGTTCAGGCCAACCTCGCTGAGGGGCTCGACGGTCGGCAGTATGCCGTGGTCCAGTGCACCAACGAGGAGAACCTCTCCATCGATAGCCTCGATTCCGACGGGGCCAACGAGGAGGTCACCCGCTACCTCGCCGACGAGATCGGCGTCTCCGCCATCATGGGGCCTGCCACCTCCGGGCGTACCGAGGCCGCCTACATCGTGGCAGAGGCCTACGACACGGTCATCATCTCGCCCTCGGCCACGAGCCCGGCGCTCACCGACCTCGATGGCCTGAGCTGCTCGGACGCCGACCCGGGCTTGCTGTGGCGCACGGCCCCCCCCGACGATCTGCAGGGCAAGGTCATGGCCCTCGACATGCTCGATCGCGACATCGACACCGTGGCCGTCATCTTCCAGGAAGGCCCCTACGGCGCCGGCCTCCAGCAAGCGTTCTCCACCAACTTCACCGATGGTGGGGGCACGGTCGATGCCTTCCAGTTCACGGAGGGCAACACCAGCCAGCGCGACACGGCCATCAGCGATGTCGCCTTCGGCGCCTACGACGAGGTGGTCTTCATCTCGGCCGACAAGACCGACATCGTGGCCTTCTTGTTGGGCGCGGACGCCGCCGGCACCTTCGAGGCCGCCGCTACGGGCATCTTCCTGGCGGATGGTGCCTACGACGAGTCCATCTTCCAAGATGCGGCCGACGCCGACAGCGTCTTCAGCCTGGTTCGCGGCACCCGCCCCACCACCGATCTCGGCCAGACCTACACCTCCTTCGCCATCGCCTTCGCGGGCTACTACGGCGACGACGCCTCGAGCTCCGGCTTCACCGCCTATGCCTACGACGCCGCCTGGATGGTGCTCTACGGCACGGCCTGGTCGGTGTACCAGGATGGCGGCGAGGTGACCGGCACCGGCATCGCACGCGGCATGCGGCAGGTCTCCGAGGGTGACCAGGTCGAGGTGCTCGCCACGAGCTGGACCACCGTCCGCGCCAACTTCGCCGAGGGACGTGCCGTCGATCTGCAGGGCGCGTCGGGGGCCATCGACTTCGACGACACCACCTGCGAGACCTCGGCCCCCATCGAGGTCTGGAGCGTCAGCTACGAGTCGGGCGAGGGCTACGTCTTCGAGGCCATCACCACGGTGCAGCCCGGCTAGCCACCGTCTGGCCTCAGGCCAGGGCGACCAGCTGCTGCGCCAAGAACAGGCCGGCGCTCAAGAGCACGATGCTGGTGGCACATCCTGGAGAGGGTGCCCGTGTCTGCTGGGCGCCGCCCACCCATCGACCAGAGCGTTCGGGTGCTGGGGCGGCGTGCTCCTGCTTCCAGTCGCCCATGGGCTCTTCGAGGGATGCCTGGACCTTGGGGGCCACCGCGGGAGGTGCCGCAGAGTCCACCCACATCTGCACGTTGAGGCCTTCTCGGGCGAAGCGATGGACGTGGCCGGCGCGTACCCAGCTGGGCAGGCCTGTGGGCTCGCGGAGGAAGACGGTCAGATCGCCCGACATCTCCACCTGGGCCCAGTCGAAGTCCTTGAAGGAGAGGACGATCCCATCGGGTAGATCGGCCACCTCGGGTAGTGAAGAGCGTGGCCGCCAGGCTCGCTCGCCCGGACCGCCCTGCAGCACCGCGTCGGTGGCGCCGGGTGGCAGGCTGATCCCGGCCTCCAGATCGTGCACGAGCAGGGGGTGAGGGTCTGCTGCGCTGTGCGGCAGATGGACGTGGAGGACGCCCTCGTCGTCGAAGCGGATGACGCCGGACTCGAAGACGAGGGCGAGGGTGTCGGTGTCGCTCATGGGGAACTGTCCTCATCGGGCTTCAACACCACCGAGGCGCTGTTGACGCAGTGGCGCTCGCCGGTGGGCTTGGGGCCATCGGGGAAGACGTGCCCCAGGTGACCACCGCAGTTGCTGCAGACGATCTCGACCCGGCGCATGCCGTGGGTGTTGTCGACCCGGCGCTCGACGACCCCGTTGCCGAGGTCGTCGTAGAAGCTGGGCCAGCCGCAGCCCGAGGAGAACTTGGTCTCCGAGCGGAAGAGCGGCGTCTGGCAGCCCTTGCAGAGGTAGGTGCCAGGCGTCTTCGTGCGCCAGTACTCGCCAGAGAAGGCACGCTCGGTGCCGGCCTCACGGAGCACGTGGAAGTCGAAGGGGCTGAGCAGCGCGCGCCACTCCGCCTCGGTGCGTGTCACGTTGCGGTCGGTCACCGGCTCTCCTGTACGCCGTTCCCTTAGCGGATCTTTCCCTCTACGAAAGGCACCTCGAGCACCTTGTCGTGGAGGATGGGCCCGTGGCCGAAGTAGCCACCCTCTCCGAAGAGCTCGCCGTGGTCGGACGTGATGATGATCCAGGTGTTCGGCGGCACCGTGTCGTAGAGCTGCTCGATGACCGTGTCGAGATGGCTCACCACGTCGACCTGTCGGGCCCGGAGGCGATCGAGGGCGTCCTGGTCGAAGAAGCGCGGCGCGCTGCCCCGGGGCACGGGGTGGCCGGCGAGGGCTGCCTCGTGGACCTCCTTGAAGACGCCGTTGACCCCGTGAATTCGCGGCCACTCCGACTCGGGTTCGTCGGGCCGAGCGTAGGGGTAGTGCGTCTCGCCGGTGTTGAGCAGCGTAAACGTGGGGCGGGCCGCCGAGAAACGGAGCTTGGAGATCATGGCGCCCAGGTCGTTGTGGGACGACATGAGCTCGTACCGATCGAAGTCGGCGTTCAGCGGCGTGGCGGGGTTGAGCACGGGCATGCTCACCATGGCCTGGGTGCGGTACCCCAGCTTGTTGCGCAGGGTGTCGGGCAGCCAGAGCCTGGGGATCATCCCGGCAAAGCCGAGCTCTCCGATGCCGAGGCGCTCTCCCCAGGCCGTGAACTCCTGCTTGTAGAGCTCGCTGGCGAAGACCCCCTTGGGCGAGGGGTGCGGCAGCAGCCCCATCATGAGGTTGTAGTGGCTGGGGGCGGTCCAGGTGGCGTAGCTGTGGCGGCGCTGCACCTCGCCCAGCCGCATCATGTTGGCTGGCCGGGCCTCCATGAAGGTGTCGAAGCGACAGCTGTCGAGCACCAGCAGCACCACGTTTCGGGCGCCGGCAGGGGGGCGGGG
>JAERSX010000969.1 GCA_016845285.1 Deltaproteobacteria bacterium
CCTCTGGGCCCACCTCCGACACACCGGCGGTGGCGTCGAGGGGGCCGACGAGGAGCAGCCCTCGTGTTCGCTCGGGAGGCAGCGGGGGGTTGGCGCTGTAGGCCGCGAGGCTCGTCTCGGACGGTCCCCCACAGATGACCACCGTGTGTGCGGGCGGAGCGGGCACGTCGTAGGCCTTGGCCACGGAGATGGCGGCCGCCAGGGGCACGGCTCCCGCACGGGCGCCCTGTCCAGCATCCAGAGCGAGGAGCACCGCGCCCTCATCGCCCTTTCCATCCCGACGACCACAGATGAGCCAGGCTCCCTCCCCTGCCGGCACCCGGTAGCCATCACCGAAGGCCGGCAGCAGATGCATCTGCTGGAGGCGCTCCTCGAAGCGCTGAGCGGCCAAGGTGGCCCCGGGCTGACCAGGGCCACGGCCACCGGCAAGCGAGGGGTCTTCGAAGAGAAAGGTGTCGCGCTGCAGATCTTCTTGGCTGATGGCATCAGGCCCCCCGCGAGGCACGTCGACACCGAGCTGCGCCGCCGGACAGCCCACCAACACGAAGAGGAGCGGCAGGACCCTCAGCAGTAGTCATGCTCCTTGAACCAGGCGTAGGCCTTCTCGATGGCCTCTCGCACCGGCGTCTGGGGAACCCCCAGCTCGTCGAAAGAGCGACGCGCGCTTCGGTAGCGCTCCTGCTGCATGCTGCGGAGGACGTTGCCGTCCAGGCCTGCAAAGCGGTGGGCATCCATCTTGGAGAGGATGGCACCGGCGCGACCAGCCAACCCGAGGGCGAGGTTGGGCAGGGGGAAGCGCGGGGGCCTGGCGCCCACGACCTCGGCGACCAAGGTCATGAACTCCTGGTAGGAGAGGTTCTCGTTGCCCAGCAGATAGCGCCTCCCGGGGGTGCCGCGCTCCATGGCGAGGATGTGTCCCAGCGCGCAGTCCTCAGCGTCCTGGAAGCACTTGCCGCCCTTCGGGTAGACGGGAACCGGCAGCTTCTGGCGAGCCATGGAGACGATCATCTGACCGCTGGTGGGCTTCACATCCCAGGGCCCGATGATGTAGTCCGGGTTGACGATGACCGCCTCGACGCTGCCCCACGCAGCCGCCAGCTGCTCGCTCTGAAGCTTGGTGTCGTAGTAGGCCCGGAGCGCCCCACTGGGCCCATAGACCGCCGTGGCGTCCAGCGGCGTGTCCTCGTCGCCCGGCGCATCACGCGAGCCAAAGCCCACGGTCACGCTCGACGAGCACACCACCATGCGTGGCACCTTGGCCTTCTCGGCAGCGCGAAGCAGAGCGCGGGTCGCGTAGACGTGGACCTGCCGCATGCGGGCCACACCGCCCGGACTGGGATCGAAGATGCCAGCCACGTGGTAGATGCCGTCGACCCCATCGAGCACCTTGGCCAGCTCGTCGACGGTCTCCTTGTCGTCTTGCAGCGGGATGGTCTCCAGCTGAACGGGGAGTCCCTCGATGGCCATGCGTGGCTTGCGGATGAGGCAGATGACCTCGTCGCCGCGGTCGAGGAGGAGGCGCACCAGATTGGCGCCGATAAAGCCGGTCGCACCGGTCATGAGCACGCGCATCGCGTCTCCAGAGCGGGTTCGTGAGTGAGAACGCTACGGTGTGGCCGTCCTCTCGCCCTCAGCGGCGGAAGAACAGCTCCTTGCTGATGATGAGGCGTTGGATCTGGCTCGTGCCCTCGTAGATCTGGAAGATCTTGGCGTCACGCATGAGCTTCTCGACGGGGTATTCCTGGCTGAAGCCATAGCCCCCGTGGACCTGCACCGCGTCGGTGGCCACCTTCATGGCCATGTCCGCGCAAAACGCCTTGGCCATGGCTGCTTCCATGGTGTTCCGCTTGCCAGCGTCCTTCAGCCAGGCCGACTTCCAGCAGAGATGGCGTCCAGCCTCGATGTTCATGGCCATCTCGGCGATCATGAAGCTCACGGCCTGATGGCCGGCGATGGGCACACCGAAGGCCTTGCGCTCGGTCGCGTACTGGCGGGCGTGCTCGAAGGCGGCCCTGGCCAGCCCCACAGCGGCACACGCGACGGCGGGGCGGGTGTAGTCGAAGGCGGCCATGGCCAGCTTCCAGCCGTCTCCTTCGCGACCCACCAGGTTGGCCGCCGGAACCTCGACATTGTCGAAGGTGATGCCTCGGGTGTCACTGCAGCGCTGACCCATGTTCAGCTCTTTCTTGCCCACGGTCACGCCGTCCCAGCCGGCCTCCACGATGAACGCCGAC
Source organism: Deltaproteobacteria bacterium (assembly GCA_016845285.1). Lineage (GTDB taxonomy): Bacteria > Myxococcota_A > UBA796 > UBA796 > UBA2385 > BH17. The sequence goes on from JAERSX010000969.1 coordinate 2,235, forward strand.
ATGCCGCCGCGGGCCTTCTTCGCGGGGTCGGTGAGGGCCACCACGAAGAACCAGTCGGCCACGCCAGCGTTGGTGATCCACATCTTGCTGCCGTTCAGCACGTAGACATCGCCGTTCTTGACGGCGGTGGTCTTCATGCCCTGCACGTCGCTGCCGGCTCCCGGCTCTGTGACGCCGTAGGCGCAGAGGCTGAATTCCTCGGTCATGGGCGCGAGGTACTTCGCCTTCTGATCTTCGGTGGCCCCCAAGATGATGGGCTGCTGAGCCAGGGAGTTGGCCTCCATGGCCGTTCCGATCCCAGTGCAGCCCCAGGCCAGCTCCTCGCCGATGAGCAGGCCGTCGAAGGCGCTCAGATCGAGTCCACCATGGGCTTCTGGAATGTGGGTGTTCATCAGCCCCAGCTCGAACGCCTGCTCGAGCACGGCCCGTGGGTACTCGCCGGTCTCGTCGTGATGGGGCGCTGCTGGGCGCATGACATCCCGGGCGAACTCGTGTGCGAGTCCCTGGAGAGCTTCTTGCTCCTCGCTGAGGGCGTAGCCGATGGACATGGGGACTCCGAAGGAAAGCGGGTCGGTGGGTGGGGGCGGCTTAACGCCAGCGGGACCTCGCACGCGAGAGGGCAGGCCGCGCCCCCCGCCGCAGTTAAGTGGATCTCCACACACGGAGCGTGGC
>JAERSX010000970.1 GCA_016845285.1 Deltaproteobacteria bacterium
AAGACCTCGATGCGCTCCTGCGCACCTTGTCGCCCACGCTCGTCGCGGGTGAGTACGTGTTCTGCACCTTCGCGGGCGCCGCCTATGGCGAGCACGCCGAGCTCGATCCCATCGCGTCCTTTGCGGAGTCGGAGGGCCTCACCCTCGTGGTGCCCAGAGATGTCGCGGTGCGGCACGGCCTGCCAGCGTCCTCGGGCTTTCGTTGCATCACCCTGGGGGTTCACTCGAGCCTGGAGGCGGTCGGCCTGACCGCAGCGGTGTCCACACGCCTCACCGAGCTCGGCATCAGCGCGAATGTCATCGCCGCCCACTTCCACGACCACGTCTTCGTTCCATCCTCTGAAGCGGAACGCGCCCTGGATGCGCTGCGCCGCCTCGGGCCTCGGTCGGATCTTCACTTCCCATCGGCCGACGTCCCTCGACCCCGATAGGGGGCGCCTCTGTCGGAGGTCCCGTGAGCCATCCCCTGCGTCGTCCCCTGTCATTGCTGCCCTTCGCACTGCTCGCCGCCTGCGCCGGCAACACCGATCCTGCAGCCGGTGGATCCGACTCCTCCGCCGAGGTCTGGCCGCCGCCCGCACCCGAGCATGGCATCCAGCTCGTCATCGACGACGTGACCCTCGGAGTGGGTGAGGAGCTCGAGATGTGTCGGCCCGTGCAGGCCGACAACCCCGAGGGCGGCATGGTCACCCGCATCGAGCTCTACGCCAACGACGGTCTCCACCACACCTTCATCACCAAGGGCGACGAGGGCATCCTCACCCAGGAGGAGGCCTGCTTTGGCCTCCCCGAGGCGGCCATGGAGGGGTACAGCATCCCCGAGCCGCTCTACGCGAGCTCGACGCAGGTGGGCCGCGAGACCGTCGAGTTCCCCGAAGGTGTGGGCGTCTCGGTCGAGGCCGCCCAGAACTTCATCATCAACTACCACCTCACCAACTACACCGGCGATGTGCTCGACGCAGAGGTCTACCTGAACCTCCACTTCGCCGACGAGGACGAGACGGCCGGCATGGAGACGGCGGGCCTCTACGTCATGGGCAACATCACCGACTGGACGGTCCCGGCCGGCGGCACGGGCGAGATCACCTTCTCCTGCCCCTTCCCCGAGGCCGTCGACGTCTTCAGCCTCACGCCCCACATGCACGCCATGGGCACCGGCTTCAAGGCCACCGACCTCGACTCCGGCGAGGTGCTCATGGAGTCGGATGACTGGAACTCCCCCACCAGCACCTACCTCGAACCTGTCCGTCACTTCGAGGAGGGTGAGGGCATGACCGTCACCTGTGAGTGGGCCAACACCACCGATCAGGACGCCGAGTTCGGTGGTACCTCCAACGACGAGATGTGCTTCCTCTTCGGCTACCACTGGCCTGCCGCCAGCTCGATGCGCTTCCTGAGTGAGTACACGGGATGCACGGTTCAGTGAGCGTTCCAACCCCGCTCCGTCGGCCCCGTAGGCTCCGCGCCCATCCGCAGCTCCGAGCCATGGTGCGGGAGCACACGCTCCATCGTGAAGACCTCATCATGCCGGTCTTCATCGATCCCCGCGCAGACACCGTGCGTGAGATCCCGAGCATGCCGGGCATCTGCAACTACGGCCTCGACACGGTGGGCCGGGAGATCGAGGCCATCCTCGCGGCGGGCATCCGCCAGGTCATCCTCTTCGGCGTGCCGCCGACGAAGGACGCGGTGGGCTCGGACACCTGGGACGACGAGCACGGGATCATCCAGCGGGCCACTCGCAAGCTGAAGGCGGAGTGGCCCGAGCTCTTCGTCATCACCGATGTGTGCTTCTGTGAGTACACGACTCACGGTCACTGCGGCGTGGTCGCCGACGACGGACGCTTGCTCAACGACCCCACCCTGGCCAACCTCGCGAGACAGGCCGTGAGTCACGCCCGGGCCGGAGCCGACATGGTGGCGCCCTCGGGCATGCTCGATGGCATGGTGGGCGCCATGCGACAAGGCCTCGACGAGGCCGAATTCCACGACGTCTCCGTCATGTCCTACGCCGTGAAGTATGCCAGCGCCTTCTACGGCCCCTTCCGAGACGCTGTCGACAGCGCGCCTGCCTTCGGTGATCGCAAGACCTACCAGATGGACCCAGCCAACGTGCGCGAGGCCCTGGTCGAGGCGGCCCTCGACGTGGAGCAGGGCGCGGACGTGCTCATGGTGAAGCCGGCCCTGGCCTACATGGACGTGATCCGAGCCGTCCGCGAGGCTCACGCGCTCCCGGTGGCTGCCTACAATGTGTCGGGTGAGTACGCCATGGTGAAGGCGGCGGCCGAGCGGGGGTGGATCGACGGAGACGCCGTGGCCCTCGAGCTGCTCCTGGGCATGAAGCGTGCCGGGGCCGACCTCATCCTGAGCTACTTCGCGCGTGATCTGGCGACACGCTTGCCCAGCGTCGCTGGCTGATCCCTGGCTCGAGTGGGATGAGCTCGCCTCTCCCGAGGAGCGGCGGCAGGTGCGTCAGTGCAGGGGTAGCTCCAGGACGTCCCCCGAGCCCAGCTCGAGATCCCACACCTGAGATTGCCACCACTCCCACTCGTACGTTTCGTAGATGAAGTAGTGGGACTGCCAGCCCCAGGATCCGTAGGTGGTGCGCGTTCCGGTGGTCCGCCATGACATCATCTGGTACGTCGAGAAGACCTGTGTGCTCGTGTCCAGGGCGCTGAGCTGCACGAAGCTACGGCCCGAGTTCCATTCACTGCGAGCCCTCACGGTCATGGCGCTCAGCTGGAAGGACAGCGGGCTGGGCAGGGCACGTGCCTCGCTCAGGCCGCCGCATCCCCCAGAGGTCTGGAAGCCCTGCGGCTCTCCCGCCCAGAGTGTGTTGATCTCTGATCCGCTGGCCGTGCCGTAGAAGGACCAGCTGTCGAGGCTCCAGCCGCAGCTGTGCTGGAGGTCTCCGGAGATCACGCTCATCGTGCCGCTCAGCGCCGAGAGCTGGCCCTGCCCCATCGCCAGAGCCCGGGTCGTACCGCCCATGTAGGTGTGGGAGTAGTCGACCATCGAGTAGTCGCTCTCGCGGTAGTACACGATCGACATGTTCACGCGCATGACGGCGGTTCCCGATGCACTCGCGTCGGCCGAGGCGGTCATCGAGCCGTTGAGCACCTGCGTGCGCAGGATGGGGCAGCCCGTTGCTCCCCAACAGCCCTCGTCCTCGCAGTCGATGGCGCCGTTGTCGTCGTTGTCCACGCCGTCGTCGCAGAGCTCCCCGCACAGACCCTGGTCGAAGCAGTCGGCGTCCTCGCAGTCGATGAGGCCGTCCAGATCGTTGTCTACGCCGTCGTCGCAGTCTTCGTCGGTCGGCTCGGGACCGTCGTCCTCTCCGGTGTCGTCCTCGGTGCTCCACCCACCCTCTGAGTCGTCATCGTCGGACTTGGGGGTGTCGACCACGGAGCCGGACGAGCAGCCCATGGGTGTCAGCCATAGGACAGGTGCGAGGTGTAGGAGGACTGTACGCATGTGAGGTCCCCTGCCTCCGTTTTAGCACCAGCGATGGGGTGGTCGCCAGCTCCGAGACCAGTCCTCGCCAGGCCTCCATCGTGTGGCCCACGAGGATGGCCGAGGGGTCCGACCGACCAGGCGATGGCAGTGTCGGCGCTCAGGGCTTCAGCACGGCATACCAGGCGGTGTTGCGTCGGGTCCCGTCCACGGCGATGTCATCGCCTCGCGTGATGCCCTCCAGCTGCAGGCCCGCCTTCTCGGCAGTTCGTCGACTCGCCAGGTTGCGTTCGTCGCACTTCCACACCAGGCGCAGCCAGGGCCACTCCGAGAAGCCCCACTCCACCAGGGCCTGCAGTACATGGGTGCCCAGCCCCTGGCCCGCCTGCTCTGCGGCGATCCACATGCCGATCTCGGCGACGCCGTCTTGGGCGGGCCCGTGGCGAAGGTGGAAGCCACACCCACCCCAGAGCGTGGCGCCATCGGGAGACCAGATCCCCAACACGAAGTCCTGGGCCAACAGCCAGCGCCCTACGAATTGACGCACCAACACCACCGCCTCCTCGACGGTCTGTCTTGGCTGTGCCCACGGCAGCCATGGTTCGAGGTGGGCAAAGGATGCGGTGGTGGCACGGGCGAGCTCAGGTCCGTCGCCCAGCCGGTAGCGTCGAATGGTGCATCGATCCGTCGAGACGGAATCGGGAGGGACGAGCAGAGGCATCAGGGCTGGAATTCCTTGGGTCGACCTCGACGTTCAGGTCGGGTGCGGCCGGTGTCTTTGATCTCTGTCTGGGGCTCAGATCGAGGCGATGAGGGCCCGTCGGGCCTTGGCCACCCGCAGGGCTCTGGGCAGCGAGACCAGGGCCATCGCCGTGGCCACGAAGCCGAGGGCCGCGCCCGCGAAGCTCGCGGCGGTGACCACCCCGTTGAACATGGCGTAGATCTGCCAGCCGCCGCCGAGCAGCACGCTGAAGATGGCCACCAGGGGGGCGGGCAGGTTGGCCCAGCGGCGGGCCTGGCTGAAGCCGAAGCCCAGCGGCACGAGCAGCAGACCCAAGCCCATGAGCACCCACATCCAGAGATCGACCAGGAGGTAGCGACTGGAGAGTGAGCTCACGAGCTGGGCGCCGGCGGCGGCCTGGAGGAAGCCTGCTGCGCTGAGCCCCAGGCCCCCGAGGGTCACCAGGGCACCGGGGCCCTTCAGGGCGTCTTCGTCGAAGGTTGGTTCGGCGGTTGGCTCGCTGGGGGTGGGCATGATGGCATCCGTGTAGCAAGGTGCATTTATCGTCAGGTGGGCCTGCGGTGGTGTGACGTTCTCCCAAAGCGCCAGGCGTGTCCATCGTGGCGTCCTGCACACCTCGTGTCGTGCCGAGGCCGGGGCAGTCCCCGGCGCGGGAGTTCACGGCCCCGCGTTCGTCGTGTCACCCTGCGGGTGGAGGATCCATGCGCGTGGCCATCCTGGGATTGTTGGTCGGTTGCGGCACACCCGTGTCGCAAGACACGTCGCGGCCTACCTGCAACGGCCACGCCGACCTCTGCGACCGGCCCCTCGACGAGGTCCGCTTCGCGGGCACCCACAACTCCATGTCGAGCGCGGCAGCGGGCTGGTTGGCTCCGAACCAGCCCTTCGGGCTGACCCGCCAGCTCGAGGACGGCGTGCGCGCCATGATGCTCGACACCCACAGCTGGGAGGGGTCGCTGTACCTGTGCCACAGCTCCTGTGAGCTGGGAGCCCAGCCTCTCGACGAAGGGCTCGGCGAGCTGGCGGACTTCCTGGCCGCCCACCCCCGGGAGGTGCTGCTGGTCATCTTCCAGGACGACATCAGCACCGAGCAGACAGCGGGCGCTCTCGAGGACGCAGGCCTCTCCGCCCTCGCGTGGAGCTGGGATGGAGGTGACATGCCCACCCTGGGAGAGCTCGTGGATGCAGACACGCGCCTCGTCATCGGCCTGGAGGCCAACGGACCCCCGCCAGACTGGCTCCACCACGCCTGGACCCTGTTCTACGACACCCCCTATTCGTTCGCCGAGCAGGACCAATTCAGCTGTGAGTTGAACCGCGGCGAGGCCGACAGCCCGTTGTTCCTCGTCAACCACTGGCTGAGCGATCCCATCTCCACACCTGCCCTGGGTGCGGAAGCCAACGCGACCGAGGTGCTGCTCGGTCGGGCTCGGGAGTGCGAAGAGACGTGGGGGCGTCCGCTCAACTTCCTGGCCGTGGACCACTACGATCAGGGTGATCTCTTCGAGGTCGTCGACACGCTGAACGGGCTCTGAGTCGCCTGGCTGCTCGCCCTGGCTCCTGGCGTGTGAGCCCGCGCGTCCCGCTCTGTGCGATAGGGGCCGGCGATGTCGGCTTCTCGCGCCCCCACCTTCCGCAGCTACCTGGTCCACGCGGCGCTGCCCATGCTCGTGGGCGGGCTCATCTACGTGCTGTTCCGCACCCCCCACCTGCTGATGTTCCAGTGGTTCGAGAGCCTGGGCATCGACGGGCCCATCGCAGCGGCCCGCGTCCACACCATGCCGCTGGCCGACTCGCTGCCCGAGTGGGTCCGGTTCAGCGTGCCGGACGGCAGCTGGGTCTGGTCGGCCACGGCCACCATGGCCCTCATCTGGCACGACAAGGGGGGCTGGGGGCGGTGGTTCTGGGTCTCTCTGGGCGTCGCCATCGCCATCGGCAGTGAGCTCATCCAGCTGTACCCGCCCATGCCGGGGGTCTTCGACCCCGTCGACCTGGTCGCCTACGCCGTGGCCCACGTGGCCGCCCTCGCGCTGGCCTCGCGGTCCTGGAGCGTCTGAGGGAGGGAGGCCGTCGCTGTCTCAGCCGTCGGTGCGCACGTACTCGAAGTCCACGGGGTTGCCGTGGATGCCACGCCGGGGCGGCGCGATGTAGTTGGCGAACTTGCCCTGCCCGAGGACGGGCTTCATGAGCGAGTCGACGTAGGCACGGTCGTCATCGGTGGGCAGCCAGTCGTCCATCTTCGCCTCCCACTCGGCCTCGGTGATGAGCTCGCCGGAGGTGTTGAAGTGGGCGTCTGTGTAGATGCCCTGACGGCGGAAGAACCGCGGGTGGGGCAGGGTGATCTCCACGCTGCTCCCCTCGTCCTTGAGCGCCTTGTTCCAGCGACGCACCACGCGGGCGCAGTCACTGGCGTAGTCCTCGCGCAGCAGCTCGTTCATGGCGTTGCGCAGCGGGATGTCGCGGTCGACCAGGGCGCCGCCTTCGACGTAGGCGATGGTCTTGGACTTGCCGAGGCAGCTGTGATCCTCGTAGTCCTTGGCCTCGCGCCAGCGGCCCTTCAGGCCCGAGGCGAAGTAGTCGGCGGCGTTGGTGCTGACCTCGGAGCCGAAGAGATCGAGGCTGTAGCTGTACCAGTAGTTGACCCACTTCTGGATGGTGGGCAGGTCGATGCCGCCGAGGGCGCGAACGTCGCCGTTGGGCGCCTCGCGCTCGAGCTGGGCCGACCGCCGGATGATGCGCTCCATGCCGCTCTCTCCCACGAAGAGGTGGTGGGCCTCCTCGGTGAGCATGAAGCGGCAGGTGCGGCTGAGCGGGTCGAAGGCCGACTCGGCCAACGCACCGAGCTGGTACTTGCCGTCGCGGTCGGTGAAGCAGGTGAAGCAGTGGAAGGTCAGCCAGTCGGTGCAGGGCTGGTTGAACGCATCGAGGATGCGGGGCTTGTCCTCGTCGCCGGCCCGACGGGCGAGGAGCTCGTCGGCCTCGTCACGCCCGTCCCGTCCGAAGTGGGCGTGGAGCAGGTAGACCATGGCCCAGAGGTGGCGGCCCTCCTCTACGTTGACCTGGAAGAGGTTCCGGGCGTCGTAGAGGCTGGGTGCGGTGCTCGCGAGCCAGCGCTGCTGCTCGACGCTGGCCGGCTCGGTGTCGGCCTGGACCACGATGAGGCGCTTCAGCACGTTGCGGTACTCGCCGGGGATGTCCTGCCACACTGGCTTTCCGGCGTCATCACCGGCTGGGATGACCCGGTCGGTCTCGGGGTCGGCCAGGAAGATGCCCCAGCGGTACTCGGGCATGCGGACGTAGCCGAAGTTGGCCCAGCCGCCCTTCTCCGTGGACACGGCGGTGCGCAGGTAGATCTCGTTGGTGGGAAAGACCTGCGGGCCCACCGACTTCCACCACTCGATGTAGGCGGGCTGCCACTTCTCCAGCGCCCGCTTCAGGCGCCGGTTGTGGGTCAGATCGACGTTGTTGGGAATGAGGGAGTCGTAGTCGATGCTGGCCATCAGGTCCTCCGGAAGTCGAAGATGGGGCGCTCGGGGTCGCCGAACATGGTGAGGGCGCCGCGCTCTCCGACGGCATTGGGTCGCTGGAAGATCCAGTTCTGCCAGGCGCTGAGCCGCCCGTAGATCTTGGTCTCGCAGGTCTCGGCTCCGCCGAAGCGGAGGTTCTGCTCCATGCCCGTCAGGGCATCGGGAGAGAGGCTGGCGCGTTCCTCGATGGCGATGCGCACCTCGTCTTCCCAGTCGATGTCGTCGGCCGACATGGTGACGAGGCCGAGGTCCTCGGCGGCCTCTGCGTCGATGGGGCCGCCCTCGTCGCGGACCGCGGCGGCGGCCTCTGCGTCGCCCGGGAAGCGGAGATCGAGGCGGTTGCCGCCCGTGGCCATGGGGAAGGAGCCGTCGCTGGCTCGGGTGAGCTCGACGGTGTTCTCACCGTCGTCGTCGAGGAACATGTACGAGCGGTCGCAGGCCAGGGCCAGCTCGAAGAGCGTCCCGACGAAGCAGTTGCCCTCGTCGATGATGGCGAAGAGCGACTTGGACATGTTGTCGAGGCGTCGCAGGGTGCGGGCCTGGTGCAGCTGCACCTCGCGCCAGAACCAATCGCTGGAGGCCCCGTCCAACACGGCGTCTTCGTGGACCTTGAGCGCCTCGGCCGAGCCTCGGGTCATGATCTGGATGAGGCCCACGTCGAGGTGGTTGACGCGCAGATGGAGGAGGGCGTCTTCGAGCTCGCGGAAGGCGCGCAGGGCCCAGGTGTCGCCGTCGCGACTCGGCGTGTCGCCGGCCTCGGGGGCCAACATCGTCAGGGTGGCTACGCGGTCGCCGTAGTCTCCGCCGATGCGGACCTGGACACTGCGGTAGTCCCACCCGCCGTCGACAGGGGTGGACACGATGGGGGTCAGGGCGACGCCGGCACCCTGTCGCTGGGGCCAGGCAGCGGCGTTGGCGTCGGCGACGGTGCGGGCGTGGGCGGCGATGCCGTCGGTCCACTTGGAGCGTGGGAAGCTGCCGTCGATGAAGCCGTACTTCTTGGCATCGCGGGCGCGGAAGCCCTCCGCCTTGGTGCAGAAGACATCGGCCATGTCGCGGCGGATCTTCCGCTTGTCGGTGATGCGGGTCAGGCCACCGGTGCCGGGGAGCACGCCCAGGAGCGGTACCTCCGGGAGACTCACGGCGGCGTTGCCGTCGTCGATGAGCCAGATCTCCTCACAGGCCAGGGCCAGCTCGTAGCCCCCGCCCGAGGCGGTGCCGTTGAGCGCGGCGACCCAGGTCTGACCGGAGTGGGCCGTGGCGTCTTCGATGCTGCAGCGCGTCTCGTTGGTGTACTTGCAGAAGTTCACCTTGAAGGCGTGCGGGGAGCCGCCGAGCATGCGGATGTTGGCGCCGGCGCAGAAGATCTTGTCGTAGGCACCGCCGAGCAAGACCACCCGGACCTCGGGGTGCTCGAAGCGGAGGCGCTGCACCACGTCGTTGAGCTCGATGTCGACGCCGAGATCGTAGGAGTTGAGCTTGAGCTCATAGCGACCGTCCCACATGGGCCGGTCCTCCTTGATGTGCATGGTCAGGTGTGCAATGTCACCGTCGATTTCGAGGTCCCAGTGCACGTAGCGGCTGGGGTCCGTCTGGAAGTCGACGGGGGGGTAGGCGAACTCCGCCATGGGGCTGTCCTCCGGTGTGGATGCATCATAGTGCACTAAAGGTGCCTTGGCAAGGCGCAGTGGACGCACTATAGTGCGCCTACCGGAGGTGCCACGATGCTCCTGCATGATCTCGGACAGCGCCTGCGTGCGCGCCGTGTCCATCGGGGCCTCACCCAGGCCGAGCTCGCCCAAGAGGCCTCTGTCTCCAAGCGCTTCCTGGTCCAGCTGGAGGGTGGTCAGGGCAACATCAGCGTGCAGCGCCTCGCCGACGTCTGCGGGGTGCTCGCCCTGCCGCTCGACCAGCTCTTTCGCGGCCTGGGTCCTGCCACGCCGCAGCTCGTGGCTCTCGTCGGCTTGCGCGGAGCGGGCAAGTCCACGGTGGGCGCCGAGCTGGCAGCGCGCCTGGGTCTGCCCTTCGTGGAGCTCGACCGACGTGTCGAAGAGCGCGCGGGCATGACCTTGGCCGAGCTCTTCGAGCTTCGTGGCGAGGGGCACTACCGGCAGCTCGAGCTGGACGCCCTCCAGGCCCTCCTCGACGAAGGGCACGGCTGCGTCGTGGCCACTGGCGGCAGTCTGCCCACCTCGGCGCCGGCCTGGCGTCTGCTGCGTGAGTCCTGTCGCACCGTCTGGCTCACGGCCTCGCCTGGCTCCCACCTCGCGCGGGTGCGCGGCCAGGGCGATCTGCGACCCATGCGCGGTCGCCCAGATGCGCTGGGTGAGCTGCAGGCCATCCTCGCCGAGCGGGAGCCCCTCTACGGTCAGGCCGAGCTCCACGTCGACACGGACTCCCAGACGGTCGAGATCGCCATCGACACGGTCATCACGGAGCTGGGGCTGGTGTCTGCTCAGGGCTGAGTCCGGGCTCCTTCGAACGTCCCAGGCCGGCGGCGTGCCATCATGCGAGCCCGCGTGGCACCACGTGGGCCAGGGAGTCTGCATGCCCGTCTTTCGCGTCCACCGCCACGCGCCCTTGTCTCCCCGTGAGATCAGCAAGCTTCCCAACGGGGCGGTCGGCGTCCGTGGAGCTGGCGACGTGGTCGCGCGCATGGAGGCTCAGGGCAGCCTGGAGCGCCTGCTGAGTCTGGCCTTCCACCTCGGCAGTGCCGTGCCCGACGGCCGCCTGAGCGTCGACGATGCCCGGGTGGATGCCTCGGCCGATCCGACCCCCGAGGAGCGTGCCGCCGAGGCTGCGGCCGCCCAGGAGGCTCGGGAGGCTGCTGAGCTGGCCGGTCCAGAGAAGGACGCCCTGACCTTGCTCCGCGAGGGAGATCTCGAGGGAGCGACCTCGGCCCTGGCCGACAAGGGCCTGAGCTCCGACGAGCAGGGTCAGGTCCGCCGGCTCATGCTCAGCACCGATCCCAGCGAGGTCGTCATCGCCTGCCAGGCCGCGCGCCTGGCCAGCCACAAGACCTACGCCATGAACATCCGCCGCCACCTCACCCACAGCGACGCCCGGGTGCGCCTCGCTGCCGTGGAGGCCTTGGGGGTGCTGGCCGGGCCGTCGCTGGTGCCGGCCCTGCGCCCTCTGGTCCACGACGGCAGCCCCGACATCCAGGCTGCCGCTGAGACCGCCATCCAGGCCATCGAGTCGCGGTGATAGACCCCGGCGGTGACCTCACACACTGCCCCCACGCCCAGCCCTGACGACGCCGCGATCCTCGATCTCGTCCCGGGTGACGAGATCACCGTCGATCGCCTGTGTGGTGAGTGGTGGATCTCCCAGCTCCGCCGCGGCCACCGCTTCAGCACCGACGACATGCTCATCGCGTACGTGGCCAGCGGGCTCCGGCCCGAGACCATGCTCCAGCTCGATCTCGGTGCTGGCACCGGCTCCGTGGGCTTGCTCACCCTGTTCCGCCTGGGGCCCACGACCCGTCTTGTGATGGTCGAAGCCCAGGAGGTCTCCCACCTCCTCGCGCGACGCACCGTCGCCTGGAACGGCCTCGGACATCGGGTCCAGCTGCGCCACGGTGACCTGCGCGACCCGCACTCCGTTCCTCCCGAGGAGGCGGGGAGCTACCCGCTCGTCACGGGCTCGCCGCCCTACATTCCCGAGTGGGCCGGCCACACCTCCCCTCACACCCAGCGTGCCCACTGCCGCATGGAGCTGAGGGGAGACGTCTTCGACTACTGCAAGACCGCGGCCCGCGCCTTGGCTCCCGACGGCCTCTTCGTCTTGGCCCACTCGGCGGTCGACGCTCGGCCGGAGCAGGCCATCGCTGCCGCCGGCCTCACCCTCTGGGGTCGCACGGACGTCTACTTCCGCCGCAACCGGGCCCCGACCATCGCGGTCTTCGCCTGCGGCTTCGGTGGGACACGCCAAGACCCTGCGCCCATCGTGGTGCGAGAGTCCACGGGTGAGTGGACCGACGAATACCTGCAGATCCGGCAGGACATGGGCGCTCCGTGAGGTCCGGCCCGGGAGGGGTGAGCGCGCTGGGATAGCTCAGGCCACCTGGAGGCATCATGGGCATCGCAGAAGCAGGCATCTTCCACATCGGGGGTGAGCTCCCCGTTCATCGCCTGGGCTACGGCGCCATGCGCCTGTGTGGGCCGGGCGTCTGGGGCCATCCCGCGGACCGGGCCAACCCCGGGCGGGTGCTGAGCCGCTGCCTGGAGCTCGGCGTCGACCTCATCGACACCTCTGATGCCTACGGCCCCGAGGTCAACGAGTACCAGCTGGCCGACGCCCTTCATCCCTACGAGGCGGGCCTGGTCGTGGCGACGAAGGGCGGCCTCGTCCGCAACGGTCCGGGCCACTGGGGCACCTCGGGCCATCCCGACCGTCTCGATCGCTGCATCAACAACAGCTTGCGGCGGCTGCAGGTGGACGCCATCGATCTGTACCAGCTCCACGCACCAGACGACGACGTGCCCTTCGCCGACAGCGTGGGTGCCCTGGCGCGGGCGAGAGAAGACGGCCGCATCCGTCATGTGGGCTTGTCCAACGTCTCTCGTGAGCAGCTCGACGAGGCCTGCGCCATCGTGCCCATTGCGACGGTGCAGAATCGCTACAACCTCACGGTGCGCGTCCACGAGCCCGTGCTCCAGCGGTGCGAGGAGCTCGGGATCGGCTTCCTGCCCTGGTACCCGCTGGCGGCCGCCGAGCTCTCGAAGCACGACAAGGGCGAGCTCGCGGAGGTCGCGCAGGCCCACGGCGCCACCACCAGCCAGGTGGCCCTGGCCTGGCTGCTCCAGAAGAGCCCTGTCATGTTGCCCATCCCTGGCACCTCGCAGGTGGCGCACCTCGAAGAGAACCTCGCGGCTGCAGACCTTCGCCTCAGCGCCGACGAGATGGCCCGCCTCGAGGCCTTCGCAGGCTGAGGCCGGGCCTGCCCGGGACGGTGTGTGCAGGTGGGCAACGCTGAGCACTCGAGCGGCTGCGGCAGCACGGTGGCTCCGCCGCGGAGTATCGTCAGCGCGTGAGCTCTGTTGGACCGACCACCTGTTGGCTGCACTGTCCCGGCGGCGTGGCCGCTCGGGTGACCGGGCGCGGCCTGATGATCGGGCGGCGGCACGACAGCGACGTGGTGCTTCAGGACACCCGCGCCAGTCAGCACCATGCTCTGCTCACCGTGTCACTGGACGGGCCCGAGCTCCTGGTGATGGGCAAGAACCCCACCCAGGTCAACGGATCGACGCGACGCGGCCGGGTCGCCCTCGAGGACGGCGCGGTGCTGGAGATGCCGGGCGGCCGCTTCACCGTCGAGGTGCGTGGTGGCAGTGAGTGGAGCGACCAGGCCTGGTGGCTCGAGCTCACGGACGGCAGTCGGTTCGGACTGCGCACCCTTCCTTTCTGTGTGGGAGGCGGGTCGGATGACCAGCTCCGCATCGACGGCTGGCCTCCTGGCGCGCTCATCTTCCACGCGGCCCGCGGTGCGCTGACCATGGAGTTGAGCGCCGATGGCGAGCTCAACGATGCACCCGAGAGTGCCGGCACCACGGAGCTTGTGGAGAACTGGGACCGCGTGTCCTTCGGTGGGGTGGGGGTCACCCTTCGATCGGGGGGCGCCTCGGAGCGCACGTCCACGGTCATGGCTGCAAAGGCCATGGGGCCCACCTGGGTGCGGTTCACCTTCCTGGCCAACGGCGGCCGCCTCGAGGTGGACATGGACGACGGTGTGGGCGTGACCCGTCTCGAGCTGGCCGAGCTGCGTGCGCGTCTGCTGGCGGCGCTCCTGCGGCCGAAGGGAGAGTACGAGGCGGGTGAGGCCATCCCGGACGAGATGCTCGTGCCAGCCATCTGGCCGGGCATGTCCAACCGTGGGCGGGTCGATCTGAATGTCCTCATCCACCGCACCCGCAACGACCTCGTCCGCGCTGGGCTGAACCCCGCGACCATCATCGAGCGGGCGCGGAAGGGTGGCTCGACCCGCTTCGTGCTGGCGCCGGGCGCTCGGATCACCGTGGACTGAGGGCCTCGCTCAGGTCACGCGCACCACGACCCACAGCACCACCGCACTCAGGCCGAGGCTCGCGAAGCCGAGGATCAAGAGCGCGAGCAGGATGGCGGGGAGCAACCAGCTGGGCACCGCGACCACGGTTGTCGTGGGCGCGTCGCCTGCGGGTGGCGGTGGGAGGACGGGCGCGGGTGGCACCGGGCTGCGGGTGAACAGGGCGGTGACCGTGTGCTCGGCGGGCTCGGCGGCGCCGGTGGCCTCCATCAGCTCGGCGGTGTGTGGGTCCGCGGTGATGGCCCCCCGGCGCCAGGGAGCCGTCGCCTCGGGCTGTCCACCGCCACGGCGGTTGTAGCGTTCGATGGTGAGACGCAGGCTGGCTGACTGGGCGAGCCGGGCGAGCTCGGTGGCTTGCATGGCGATGTCCCCGGCCGAGGGCCTGTCGTCTGGGTCCCACGCGAGCATGGGACCCACGAGCGCGCCCAGCTCGGGATCGGGGAGACGCTCCAGGGCCAGCTCCACCTGACGGCTGTAGGTCTCGGGCCGGCCCGACAGGCTGCCCAATGCCTCGCCCGTGGCGCACTCCCAGGTGAGGACACCCAGCCCGAAGACGTCTGCTGCGGCGCTCACATCGCCGAGCACGGCCTCGGGGGCCACGTAGCCAGGGGTGCCCAGGGTGAAGATGCCAGACTGGCTCTCGCGCTGGCTGAGCAGCGCCTTTCCGGCTCCGAAGTCGAGGAGGACGGGCTCTCCCCATGGAGTCACACGCACATTGGCCGGCTTGATGTCGCGGTGAATCACCTCGACGCGACGGCCGGTGCTGTCGGGCACACCTGCGTGCGCGGCCTCCAGGGCCGATCCCACCTCGGCCACCAGCTCGGCGGTGGCGCGGGTGCTCAGCGCTCCGGCGCGGAGGAGCTCGCGCAGATCGGTTCCGTCGACGTACTCGGTCACCAGGGCGGGGCGTCCGTCGACGCTGACGAGGTCGACGAAGCCCACCACCGCGCGGTGCCGGAGCAGCGCAAGCATGCGAGCCTCGTCGCGCAGACGACGAGCTTGAGGGCCGAGGTCGTCGAAGCCGGTTCGCAGCACCTTGACGGCGGCATGGCGCACGATGCCGGAGGCGGTGCGGTAGCGCGCGAGCCAGACGATGCCGTGGGTGCCGGAGCCCAGCTGTTCGAAGAGCTCGATGTCGACGGCTCGAGGGCTGGCGGCCGCGCGCGCGGTGTCGGGCGGTGGCGGAGTCTCGGCCGAGGGCTCCAGCGGGATGGCGGCGGTCACGGTGACCTCGGGTGCCGGGATGCGTCGCAGCCGAACCTCCGGCGTCAGTATCCCAGGTGCCCGTGGTGGAGGTGCTCTGTGATGATGCTCTCGGGCCCCGGCAGGGCCTCAGTAGCAG
>JAERSX010000971.1 GCA_016845285.1 Deltaproteobacteria bacterium
GCTCGACGACGGGGGCCCAGGGCGACCACAGGTTGGTGTCCCAGATGCGGCTGTCGGGGGAGGGGGCGCCCTCCGGGTAGAGGTTGTCGCCCAGGGTGAGCAGCATGTGGCAGCCGGGCCCGTGGTGGTCGGCCTTGTCGCGACAGACGGTGGCCATGGCCTCGGCGTTTCGACGCTGAGAGCCGTTTCCCTCCCCGATGTCGCCCACGGCGATCAGGCGCAGGCGATCGCCGATCCCGGGCGGCGGCTCAGCCTCCACGGCGACAGGCTCTGGGCCGGGAGCGCAGCCACAGACGGCCACGAGCGCGGCCAAGCGAGTCATCCTCGACGTAGCTCCATCGGGGGCTGGCGGCGCAGGCCCGCAAGCTCTGCCAGGCGCCCCTCGGAGAGCTCCACCAGCGAGCCCCGGAAGGCCCCGGCGTAGCGCGGGTGGACGAGGCGGCCCACCACCTTGTGGGCGAGCCCGTAGGCCACCGTCACAAATGCGACCAGGATGAGAACGTTCTGCATGGAGCGGTGGTCGCCTATCGGTTCTCAGCCAGAGCCTAAGCAGATGCCCGAGCTGGACCACTCGTAGGTCTCGGGCGGGCCGTCGGCGTCTGACGTGGGGGAGGCCGTGCCGCGGCCGTAGTCGCCGGCATGCACGTCATAGTAGGAGTTGCCACGGATGGGGTAGCCGTAGACGAGCATGGCGTCGTCGGGGTTGCGGTCGCCGAACGAGTTGTGGGTGTCGAAGAGCATCACGCCGTTGTACGGCGGATCCCAGTCTTCGCCGTCTTCACCGAAGAACAGCGAGCCCCACTTGAGCCCGCAGTTGTTGTCGGTCTCCATGTCCCACGTGATGTCGTAGATCTCTTCGCAGGTCACGCAGTTGAAGGTGTCGACGCTGTAGGCCGAGGTGTCGCCCGTCAGCGCGAAGTCCTCGACGCAGTAGTCGACGTCGTCG
The DNA here is from genome assembly GCA_016845285.1 of Deltaproteobacteria bacterium. GTDB lineage: Bacteria > Myxococcota_A > UBA796 > UBA796 > UBA2385 > BH17. The sequence continues at coordinate 947 of JAERSX010000971.1, forward strand.
CCGCTGGGCCGGAAGATGAACCACTGCTCGACCACGTCGAAGTTGCCGTCGGCATCGCTGGTGCCGGTGGCCCGGTGGTACAGGATGTCGTCGCCACCGCACTGGGAAGCCTTGCAGTCCCAGAGCATCTGGTACTCCTCTGGCACTTCGGGCGGGCAGTTGGCGCCGTCCCACAGATCGCTCGCCGCCCCAGAGTCCGTGGGGCTGCCGCTGTCGGTGGGGTCGTCGGCCTCTTCTTTGTCGCCAGCACAACTCGCCAGGCCCATGAGCAGGGCGTAGCTCCAGACGCTCACGCGGGGCATGGGCTCCTCCAGTCCCTCCGATACTACCCGGCGGGACGCGTCAGCCCGAGCGCGCGGGCCACTCCACGGGGTGAGAGGGCACGAAGCCCAGGACCTCTCGGGCGCGCGTGCCGTCGAGCACGCCCGAATAGTGGAAGCGAAAGCGGTTCATGCCGTAGCGAAAGTCTGTGCCGGTGAGGCGCCGACGCCAGCGGTAGGCGGGGGCCAACAGGAAGCCAGGGAGAGGCACCCCGACCCGACCCCAGGCGCGAATGGCTGCGCTGAGGGGGAGCGAGTCGGCGCCAGGGATGTTGAAGACCCCTTGGGCATCGCTGTGGAGAGCCTTCTGCAAGGCCGTCACCGAGTCGTCGATGGTGAGCACGTTGACCATGGGGTCGAAGCCAGCGGGTCGGAGGCAGACGGGGCTCTCGAGCCAGTCGAACAGCTGGGAGCCCGTGCCAGGAGCGAGGGCCTCGGTCATGCGCAAGACCACGATGTCGAGGCTGCTCAGGCCCATGCGGGTGCAGGCGGTGACGTCGGCTTCGACGCGATCTCGCACCCACTGAGGTGCTCGCCCGCCCATGTTGAGGGGGTGCTCCTCGCTGATGAGGTCAGGCAGCTCGTTGTTGACCTGGTAGACCTCGCTGGCCGAGCGGACCACGATGCGACGGATGGTGGGGTGCCGCTCCGCGAAGCCCAGGAGCGCGCGGGTGGCCTCGACGTTGAGGGCGTGTACTCGGCTGCCGCGAGCGTGGGCCGAGTGGTGCATGGCGGTGTGGATGACCGAGGTGGTGCCGAGGTCTCGGGCCTTGCCGAAGAGCAGATCGTGGAGGCGTCGGTTGCGGCTGATGTCGACCTTGAGGACCTCGAGGCGGTCGCCCTCCTGGAGAGGAAAGTCGGCGGGGTCGCCCGCGGTCACAGCCAGGATGTGGGACACGCGGGAGTCGTCGAGGAGCTCGCGGATGAGGCGCTCGCCGATGGGCGTGTCGGCGCCGGTGACGAGCACGCTCTCGGCGCGACGTCGGGAGCTGGCGCGGCCTCGTGTTCTGGCAGAGGTTCGGCTTGCACGTGCCATCAGGTGAAGACCCCCTTGCGCAGCGCCAGCCCTCGCTCGAGCAGGGCGCCCACGGCGTCGCGGACCTGGCTGGCTGCTGCCTTGACGACCTGGGGATCATCGGCCTGATCGGGGCTGTACTGCTCGTGGAGTGGAATGGGCTCACCGTAGTGGATGTGGTACCGCACGGGCAGGGGCACGGGCACAGCAGGGATGGGCACCTCGCCCACGCCTGTCCACTTGCCGAGGCGCCGGCTGGTGGTGAGCTGGGGCAGCTGCTCCTCGGCCCCCACCACGCCGATGGGGATGACGGGGCAGCCGTAGCGAATGGCCAGCTCGGCATGGCCCACGCGGAAGGTCTGGAGCTGGTAGCGCTTGGCGAAGGGCTTGAGGATGCCCGGGGTGCCCTCGGGGAAGATGAGCAGCAGCTCGCCGCGCTCGAGGAGGGCGCGGACATTGCCGCGGGATCCGCCCACCGCTCCGCTGCGGGTGAACAGGGTGCCCACGAAGGGAAGGGTGGGCACGAAGTTGTCGGCCACGGCCCGGACGACCCTTGGCGGGTTGGTGTGCCGGACCACGTCGTTCCAGATCATCATCCCGTCGATGGGGATGTTGCCGGAGTGGTTGGCCGCCAGGATGGCGCTCCCCGACGCGGGGATGACCTCGGCGCCGTAGCTCTTGACGCGGAAGTACTTGTTGTAGAGAAAGCTCGAGATTCCCTCGCCCAGGGCCACGAAGGCCGGGTGCATGCCGAAGGGATCGAAGCCGTGCCCGGCGTCATAGAAGTGGAGCTCTTGCAGCCGCTCCAGCTCCTCGGGGGGGAGCATCAGCGAAGCCAGGTTTCGGGCCACCGAAGGGGGAAAGGGCATGTGTCCGTTTAGCACGGGTGTGGGGTCGCGGAGGCGCTCACCCGTTGGTTCTCGTTCTCGTTTTGGTTGTCTCGGGAAAAGTCTCGCCCCTCGCTACACTTCGGGTGCCCTCAGCCTCGGAGGCGCCGTGCGTCTGCTCCCCGTCTCCCTGGTGATCGCCGTCGGTGCCTGTGAGGGGAGCCCGCCCGCCGTACCCGAGGCTGCCGCTCCCGTACCTCCGCCGGTTGTGCCAGCCGAGGAGGATGAGCCTGTGGCTACCGACGAGATCGTGGCCACCGACGAGGCCGAGCAGATCGTCACACCGTCCACTCGGTGGACCGCGGCCGATCCGCCTCCAGCGGGCCTGGCCTCGCCGCCCGAGGGCTTCGTCTCCCTCCACGAGGCCGTGCCCCACGTGGTCCTCGACATCCGCTATGCAGGAGATGACAATTTCACGGCGGCCGCCCTGCCCGGCTACGGCGCGCCGGGGGCCTGGCTGCACACCGAGGCCGCCGCGGCTCTGGCTCGGGTCGCGGAGCGCGTCGCCCCCGAGGGGCTGGGCCTGCTCGTCTATGACGCCTACCGTCCCGCGCGTGCCTCGCAGGCCATGGTCGACTGGGCCGAGCGCACCGACAACACCTGGACCCTGGAGCAGGGCTACGTGGCGGCCCGCTCCGGCCACAACCATGGCCACACCGTCGACCTCACGCTGTACGAGCTGGAGTCAGGCGTCGAGCTGGACATGGGCACGCCCTGGGACACCTTCTCGTCGGAGAGCCACATCGTCTGGGGAGAGGGGCGGGTCCGCACCAACCGCGACCGTCTCCAGGCAGCCATGACCGCCGAGGGCTGGAAGCCCTACAGCAAGGAGTGGTGGCACTTCCGCTTGCCCGTCGACGGCACCGTCCCTCTCGACCTTCCCTATGAGGCCGAGTGAGTCCACCGCTCCGTCGCCGTCTGCCCTTCGGGCTGCGGGTCAGCGTGTTGCGCCTGCCGGCCTTGGCCCGGTGGGGCATGCGTCCCACGGCCTGCCTGCCACGCGCACATCCGGTGGGCTGGTTCACCCAAGCCAGGCGTCAGAGCCCGCTGCGCCGGCAGGGCACCGCCTACGAGCCCACTCTTCAGGCTGCCAAGGAGCACAACATCCGCCGAGTCGTCGACGTCCTCGACGGCCTGGAGCTCGCCCCGGGCGCCACCTTCAGCTGGCATGAGGAAGTCGGCCCACCCCTGCGCCTGCGTGGCTTCGCCGAGGGCCCGGAGCTCCACGACGGGCGGCTCCGCACCGGTGGCGGCGGTGGTGTCTGCCAGGTCGCCAACCTCGTCTACTGGCTCGGGGTACACGGCGGCCTCGAGGT
>JAERSX010000972.1 GCA_016845285.1 Deltaproteobacteria bacterium
ATCTCCACGAAGGTCGACGCGTAGAGGTAGACGATGTTGCCGGCGTGATCCTCGCCGCCCTCCTGGGGCAGCAGCTCGATGACAGGGCTGGCGCCCTCGGCGGCACGGAAGATGATGGGGTCCGACTCGGTGCCCAGCCCCGTCCAGTTCAAGGTGTTGGTGATCTGGAAGGTGCCGTCGTTGAAGATGAACTCATCGCCGGCCGCCAGCGTCTCGGTGAGGCTGCGGATGTCGTCACCGGGATTGAGCTCGACGGTCACGGCCGCAGCAGGTGCCACGAGCAGGAAAAGGGGGATCATCACTCTGCCTCCGGGCCACCAGTGTGGCCGCGATCATTGTCACTACCGTCTGTGTCCAACCAGCTCTCACCGCCCGAGCCATCGGGTGGCCCGCTGTCGATGGAGGGGGAGCCCGTCGCCAAGGACAGATCGTCGTCCGTGGTGTCGCCGTTGTCGCTGAAGTCGGTCAGCTCGGGGTTCGTCTCGAGGTTGTCGCCGATGTCCTCCTCCGCGCCCAGATCGAACTCGATGCCACCGCTGGTGCTGTACGCAGTGTTCCAGCCCACCGAGGCGCCCGAGCCCTCGGTCACGGCGATGCCCGTGGCTGCTGAAGACCAGCCCACGATGTTCGACCAGACCCAGAGGCCATCGGCGTAGGTGGCATCGACGCCGATGCCGCCGGCCCCCTCTCCAGCCCCGTTGTCGACCAGGGTGTTGTTGGCGATGATGCCCTGGACCAGGGTGCCCGTGAGCATGATTCCGCCACCGGAGTCACCGGAGACGTTGGCTTGCATCCGGTTGTTCCGCACCTCGGTGCCCGCCTCAGCCAGATCGGACAGCGCCAAGGCCCCGCCCGACTGCTCGGCCCCGTTCTCGACGAAGTCGGAGCGGTAGAGCGCCAGGCTGCCACCCACGATGTCGACCGCTCCGCCGCGATCGGCGGCGGCGTTGCCCTGGAACCAGGCGCCGTCGATGGTGGCTGACGTGGACTCGATGACTGCAGCGCCCCCACGCACTCCGGAGTTGTCGGTGTAGGTGGAGCCCGAGTCCTCGAAGCTGCCCGACACGACGGCGATGGCGCCACCGTCGTCCTGGGAGCTGTTCGAGGCGAAGGTGCACTCGTCCAGCGTCAGCGAGCCGGACGACACCGCGATGGCACCACCGTCACCAGAGCTGTTGTTGGTGTCGAGGACCACACCTGTCAGAGAGACGTCGGCGCCGGTGGCCCGGATCGCCCCGCCATCGCCATCGCCAGACCCGCCACGCAGGGTCAGGTTGACGAGGTTGAGCTCCGCGCCGTCGGTCACCTCGAAGAAGCGGGCCGGGGACCCCTCGTCGCCCTGCAGCACCACCTCGTCGGGCGCGTCGCCTCCACCGTTGACCTGCAGCGGCCCGTCGCTCCAGGAGACCTGGGCGCCGTACTCTCCCGGCATCAACACCAGGGTGCGGCAGACGTCGTCGAGACCCTCGATGCCATCAGCGACGGTGTCGTAGGGGAGCTCGAGGGTGCCGTCCCCGCCGTCTGCAGCCGCGGAGTCCACGATGACCGGGTAGGCGGACGCGTCGTCGTCGTCGCAGTCGCCACCGCCGGCACACGGAGAGTGGCCGTCGCCGTCCTCATCGATGTCGTCGATGGTGCCGTTGCAGTCGTTGTCGACCAGGTCGCACGTCTCGGGGTTGCTGGGCCAGGAGGTGCCGTCGTCGTCGTCGCAGTCGCCGTCGCAGATGGTGTAGCCGTCTTCGTCCACGTCGTCGTAGTCGGCCTCGACGCCGTCGCAGTCCGAGTCCTTGTCGTCGCAGATCTCCACGGCGCCCGGGTAGACGTTGGCGTCGTCGTCGTCGCAGTCACCCTCACACACGAGCACGCCGTCGTAGTCGGCGTCGGCCTCCTCCGCGGGAAGCTCACCGTCGCAGTCGGTGTCCACGCCGTCGCAGATCTCCTCTTCGGCGGGTGACACCGCAGCGTTGTCGTCGTCGCAGTCACCGTCGGCCGGCGAGTAGCCGTCGCCATCCTCGTCATCCTCTGACGGAGTGCCGGTTCCGCTCAGGGTGACGTACAGGCTCTCGCTGCCGGGGAAGTCCGTTCGGATCTGCACGCGCCCCTGCGCACCGCCCACTTCGCTCGGCTCGAACCGGACCGTGACGGTCTCGACCATGCCGCCCTCGAGAATCCCCGGGCCGTCTCGCGAGATCGCCCAGGCACTGCTTGCGCCCTCGATGAGGGAGGCGCTGAGCACCTCGAAGGAGGAGCCGCCCGTGTTCTCCACGGTGACATCGAGCTCGCCCGAGCCACCCAGTGGATACGAGCCAAAGTCGAGCGTTTCCGTGCTCAAAGAGAGCACTGCTTCGGCGACTGGTTCCTCTTTGCATGCCGTCAGCGCGCCTGCAGCCAACAGCGCGAGGAATGCCTTTGCAGCGACGTGCGCTGGCGCTCTCGTCCCTGGGTTAGTCTGGACTCTGCTCATGGTTATCCGACCCATCCTGTCTGTCCGCCGTATCGGTTCCGCCAACGGACCCGCCCATCGCGCAGTCGAACCAATGTCTGGCATTTGGCCGACGCAGCATACCTCTCCCCGCAGGGGAGCGTGGGCACTGCTCTTGGCGGGTTCACTCATGGCCTGCAAGGGCGGCGACCAGGACTCGGGCTCAGGCACCCTCCCACCAGACTCGGGGACATCGGGCAGCGCCGACGAGGACGACGATGACGGCTGGTTCCCCACCGACACCGCCGGCGGAGACAGCGGCTATGACGGCGAGCCCGCATCTTGGGTGCACATCACTCAAGAAGGCTCCTGGGAGCTGAGCCCCGTCACCGGCGACTACACAGACCTGGTCGGCGAGCTGCGCATCACCGAGTGGCGCAACGAAGACGAAGTCCCATCCTGCACCCTGGCCTTCGCACTCACCGGACAGTCCACAGACCAGCTCTGCGACACCTGCGACTTCGCCTTCGACATCGAGTACTACCAGACCGAAGAGGGTGGCGAGACCGAAGACGGCGAGCTGATCGGTGGCCGTCCCGACTGCGCCTCGCCCGATCTTCCCGATCACGAGGAGGTACGCCGTATGGGCCTCTCCGAGCTCGAGGAGACGGTCTACTTCGACTACTACGGCGGAGGCCTCTGGCTTCCGTGGTTCGACGCGACCTTGTCTGCCAATCAGGTCACCCTGACCTGGGCAGCCACGTATGGCGTGGCGTCGGAGGACGAGGAGTGATGCGACTGCTGTTCCTCCTGGCCGCCTGCAACGGCGAGGCCAAAGACTCCGAACAGGGGGAGACCGTCGAGCTCGACGCCGGCTCCACCGAGCTCACGCTGCCAGATCTCGAGGGCATAGACCTGGAGGCCAGCTTCTCCGATGCGGTGGCCATCGCCCTGTCCGTGCAGACCGGTGTCGCGTGGGACGGGCTCGGACACGCCCTGGACGCGGGACACGAGGGTTGCCCCGATCTCTACGCGGGCCAGCCGGAAGGCGCCGACCTCGATCTGGCCGACGACGACGAGGTCAGCGGCCAGTCTTGGGTCGACGACTGCGTCACGCCAGGGGGGCTCGCGTACCGCGGCTGGTCGTGGTGGGACGTGGAGATGACCGGCTCCGGCGACCCCGAGACTGCCGAGGGACACACCGTCGACGCCACGCGCATCTTGGAGTCGGACGGCGTGATGGCCGACAACACCGACGTGCGTCTGCTGCTGAAGGGCACCGCAGAGGAATCGCTCAGCGTGGTCACCGCCCTCGACTACACCCGCTGGACCTGGTCGAGCAGCCTCGACGCCTCGGTCACCGGCAGCGACGCGTTCGGCTCTGACAGCGTCACGCCCGGCGGCTGGCGGACCGATCTCTACATCCAGGCCAGTGGCGGCGATGCCGACACCCTCGAGCTGCGCGGCAACGTCTTCTTCCCCGAGCACCGCATCGCAGACCGCTTCGACAGCACGGCCATGGAGCTCTCCCTGGCTGGCGAGACCGGTGCCGCTCCGGGAACCTGTACTGCCGAACCCAAGGGCTGGATCGGCATCCGAGACGAGAACGCCTGGTGGGTGGACGTGGTCTTCCTGCCCCTCGGCGACGCCGAGGTGGCCGACGACGACCCCGCCTGCGACGGCTGCGGCACGGTCTACATCCGAGGCCTCGAAGACGACGCTTTAGGGGAAATCTGTCTGGACTTTGACACAATCTGGGCCACCATCTCTCCACCCGATTCAGCAGACTTCGCGCTGTCTCTGCGCGACGAGGGGTTCGAATGAGACCGATCTGGTTGCTGCCCTTGTTGGCGAGCTGTGCCCAGGAGCCCGCTCCTGAAGGTCTGGAGCTGTTGTCCCCCCGCGGCCAGCTCATCCGGCTCTCCGTGGATCTGCGTGGCATCCACCCGAGCGAGACCGAGCTGCAGGCCATCGAGGACGACCCGGGACTCTACGAGGACTTCGTCGACCGCTACCTCGACATCGACCGCGACGACCAGCGCCTGAATGACCGCATGGTCGAGATCTTCAACCAGCGCCTGCTCACCCGCACCGAGGACACCTACGGCCTCTCGGTCTCCGGCGCCGACGATGCGGAGCTGGCCGAGCGCCTGGGCGACGAGCCGCTGGAGCTGCTCCGCCACGTCTTCGAGCTCGACCTGCCCTACACCGAGATGGTGCTGGCCGACTACACCATGGCCGACCCGCTGCTGGCAGCCGCCCTCGACCTCGACCACGAGGGTGAGGGCTGGCAGGCCGCCTGGTACACGGATGGCCGACCCCACGTCGGCATCCTGAGCATGTCCGGCACCTGGTTGCGGTACCCATCGGCCGGCGGCAACGCCAACCGACACCGGGCCAACGCCGTCTCCAAGGTTCTGATGTGCGACGACTACCTCACCCGGCCCATCGTCCTCGACCGCTCCGCCGTCGACCAGCTCATCAGTGACCCCGAGAGCGCAATCTCGGAGAACGCGAGCTGCCAGAGCTGCCACGCCACCCTCGACCCACTGGCCGCCCACTTCTTCGGCTTCTTCGACGCCGACGCCGACGACTCCTTCGCCTGGTACCTGCCCGAGAACGAAGAGGGCTGGCGCGACTATGCAGACAAGTCGCCCGGCTTCTACGGAATCCCCACGACGGGCCTGGCCGAGCTCGGCATCCACATCGCCGATGACCCCCGCTTCGTGGACTGCGCCGTCCAGACCGTGTTCGAGGGCCTCACGCAGCGCACCATGGAAGACGCAGACTGGGAGGAGGTGCAGGCTCACCGCACCGCGTTCACCGACGCGGGCCTCGTCTTGCGGCCTCTGGTGCGGTCCGTGGTGACC
>JAERSX010000973.1 GCA_016845285.1 Deltaproteobacteria bacterium
ATCACCGGGACTGGCCTGCCGTGAGCCCCAACCCGCCCCAGGGCCTCCCCCAGCGTGAGGAGTTCTACAAGCCCATCAAGCCAGGTGAGACCCGGACCTGGGAGTGGACCTCTGGCGACATGCCCGCAGGCTGGGCCAAGAAGGCCTCCGTCACACCCATCGACATCCGTTGGGACGACGGCACCTAGCCCTCGCCGCGCTCCTCGTGGGGTGCGCCGACCCCGTGAGCGACGGGGTCGTGCAGACCTGTGACGCGCGGCAGCTCGAGGAAGGCGAGGTCCGTGCGCGTCGCATTCCCTGCGGTGACGAGCTGATCGACGACGGCAACGGGCGGCGAAGCGACTGGCTGCTGGAGAACGCCCGCCTGCGGGTGGTGGTACGCGACGGAGGCAACGCCCAGACGCGTCTCGACGTCGGCGGCGGCACCATCGTGGACGTTGCCCGCTGGGGAGAGTCCGACGCCATGGAGGAGATCGTGCCCTGGGTGGGCCCGGACTGGCTGGTGAACGTGGACATCGAGGCTCGAAATGACGAGGCTGAGGCCTCGCTCCATGTGACGGGCTGGGACGCCCACGGCTCGGAAGCCACCGTGGTCTACCGGCTCGCCGCTGACGCAGACGAGCTCGAGCTGGAAGGCATCGACGGCTTCACCCTGGTGGCACCGGCCGGCACCGACCTGGTGGGCGACATCGTCGAGCTGAGCGAGCAGCTACTCCTGGGCAGTGACGGGGTCGCCGACGACCGTGGTGGCTGGATCGACATGGTCGACGTCTCGGTCCTGACCGTAGGGCGGCGAGCAGAGCTGGCCGACTGGCAATGGCCCGACGCGGAGAGCATCTCGGGCAGCGTCACCCCGGCCGCTTCAGGCTGGATCGAGGTGCTCCAGGGCGGAGAGCCCGCGTTTCGTTGGCCCATCTCCCGAGGCGAATTCTCCGGCACGGCACCCCCGGGGTCCACGCTGGTGGCCCATGTGCCGGGCTACCTCGCCTCAGAAGCAACGCCCGCTGAGACGGACACGGAGATCGACCTCGGCGAAGGCGGGTTCGCCCGCGTCCGTGTCCAAACCCCCGACGGCATCCCCTTGGCAGCACGGTTCAGCTGGGGAGACGACACCTGGACCGTGCCTCCGGGAGGCGCCCTGCTCTCGACGGGTCCAGGCAGCGCTGCAGCCACTGTGAGCGCCGGGCCCGCGTCTTCGATGTGGTCGACCGAGGCCCTCACCATCGAGGGCACCGTCGACGTCGATGTCCTCCTCAGCCGCAGCGAGGCGCCAGTCATGCTGGCCGACGTCGCGGTCGTCGGATGGCCAGACAGCACCGAGCGACGTCCGGCACAGGAGCTCGCAGAGGAGCTCGCCGCCGATGGAGTCGGCTTCGCCGTCCTCCTCGCCGATGACGCCGTCGCCCGAGCCACCATCGAAGGGCGCGTTGCCGAGACACTGTTCGTACGTGGAGGCTCGCGCGCCGGAGGCCCCCATGGCAGCCCCCTCGCCTGGCCATGGTCCCGTTCATCGAACCGAGCAGCCTACGGAGCAGCGCCCTGGGCAGGCCTCGACGCCACCGGACTCCTCGCCTGGATGGACGATGCCGGCGATCGACGGACGGTGGTCGACGCCACCTGGATCGCCGCCGCCGGCGCCCCCATCACCTGGAACCCCCACCCCACTGCGGTCCGCCTGGCCAGCCTCGACGAACTTCCCAGCTACACCGCGCTCCTCGACCGCTGGCTCGACCCCGTCCTGGTGGGTCCCCTGACCTGGATCGAAGGCCTGGACGAGGACACGTCCTACTCACGTGTCGACGTGGAGAGCATGCTCCTCGCTGGACGCACGGTCGCCACCACCGGTCCGGTGCTCGAGCTGCGGGTCGACGGTCAAGGCCCCGGCGCCACCATCAAGCCGGGAGCCCGCCCGATGCTGCATCTGGAGGTTCACGCTCCCGCCTGGATCGAGGTCGAGGGCGCCGCCATCGTGAGCACCGGCGGAGAGGTCCTCGAGACCTTCACCCTCGGTCCCGGCAGCGGACGACGCCTCTCCGTGAGTCGGCCCCTGGCCGACACCCCGTGGGTGATGGCGGTCTGCTGGGGACCCGGCGGCACCGCATCGGAGACCTGGGCCGCCACGGGGCCCATCTGGCTCGGGAGCCCCTGACAGGCAGCTCCTCCTTCAGCTGTCGGAGCCCATGCCCTCCTCGAGTTGCTCTCGGAGCCGGGTGTTCAGGGCGTTCACCACGTTGTCGAGGTCGCCCTGCACGATGCGATCGAGCTGGTACAGCGTGAGCCCGATCCGGTGGTCGGTGAGGCGATTCTGGGGGAAGTTGTAGGTCCGGATGCGCTCACTGCGGTCTCCAGAGCCCACCTGCTGGCGGCGGTCCGCCGCAGTCTCGGCCGCCTGATCCTCGGTCCGCTTCTCGAGCAGCCTCGCTGCGAGCACCTTGAGGGCCTTGGCCTTGTTCTTGTGCTGCGAGCGTTCGTCCTGGCACTGAACCACGATTCCTGAGGGCAGGTGCGTGATCCGGATCGCAGAGTCGGTGGTGTTGACGTGCTGACCACCTGCACCACTCGCTCGGTAGGTGTCGATCTTGAGATCGCCGGTGCGGATGTCGACCTCCACCGGGTCGGCTTCGGGGAGGATGGCGACCGTGGCGGCAGAGGTGTGGATGCGCCCTTGTGTCTCGGTGAGGGGCACCCGCTGCACTCGGTGTACACCAGACTCGTGGCGCAGATGTGTGTAGGCGTCCGCTCCCTTGATCTGGCAGACGATCTCCTTGAAGCCATTGCCCGACTTGCCGGCAGCTCCACCCACGTTCAGCGCGTGGGAGTTCAGAACGCTGATCTTCCAGCGCTTGCCGTCACAGTAGCGAGCGTACATGCGGTAGAGGTCACCAGCGAAGAGCGCCGCCTCGTCGCCCCCCGTACCTGCCCGAATCTCGAGGATCAGGTCGCGGCCCGCATACGGGTCCGGCGGGATCAGAGATGCACGAAGCGTGGCCTCGAGCGCGGGAATCTCCACCTCGAAGCGGCGGATCTCCTCCTGGGCCAGCTCGCGCATGTCCGGATCGCCGAGCATTTCGCGCGCATCACGGAGCTCCTCACGCGCCGCTTCGATGGCCTGCCAGGTCTCCACGATGGGCAACAGGTGGCTGCGCTCCTGATTGAGCGCCTTCAACCGCCCCAGGTCGGTGACGATGCTGGGGTCCATCAGGCCCGCGTCGAGCTCTTCGAGGCGCAGCACGGCGTCTTCGAGCCGGGTGAACATGGGGCCTCCAGGCGGGCCCCCTATCAGGTGCCGACGAGCGCGCCGCCGTCGAGGGCTTCCAGCAAGGACCGGTTGCCTGGATGGCGGTCGAGCTGCGAGAGCAGGGCGAGCACATCTTGCACCACATCGCCTGTGAGCTGGCTGCGCAAGGACTTGACCTGGTCGGCCTCGCCGCCGTTGCCTACCTGCTCGAGCTCACGGACCAGGCATCGCGCCGGTGAGATCGCCGGGAAGATGTCTGCCGCAGCAAGCTCGCTGTCGAGTGCGATCTCGGCATTTGTCGTGGGACGAAGCTCGTTGGCGAGGACCATGTCGGCCGGCTCCCCCGTCTCGGTCAAGACGGTCGCCACCATGGTGAGGCTCCCCGCCTCCGCGACATCCCGCCCCCAGGCAAAGAGGCGACGTACCTTGTGGATGGCCGATGGATCGACATGAGCCGTGACTCCCCCATCGCCCAGCGTCTGCTGGTAGGCGCGGAAGAGCCTCGTGATGGAGTCGATCACGAGGAGCACGTCGCGCCCCTGCTCGGCGAGACGGCGAGCTCGCTCCACCGTGATCTCCGCCACCTGCACATGACGCTGCGCTGACTCGTCGAAAGAGGAGCTCAGGACCTCCACGTCCGGAACACCCCACCCCGAGGCCACATCCTCGGGCCTGCCGTCGATGAGCAAGACAATGGGGTGGACGTCCGGGTGGTTCTGACGGACCCCGGCAACGAGCTGGCGCAGCAAGGTGGAGCGACCAGTGCGAGGGGGAGACCAGATCGCCACTCGCTGCCCCATGGCCAGTGGAGCCACGAGGTCGACCATCCGGGCTGCGAGGGCCGCCGGACCATGCTCCAGCACCAAGCGCCGCGTGGGGTGGACTGGCGTGAGGTTGTCGATGAGCAGCTTGTCCCGCTCTTCTTCGGGTGCGCGGCCGTTGACCGTCTCGATCTTGATGAGGGCAAAGTAGCGCTCACCCTCCTTGGGCGCGCGCACACGCCCGGCGACCGCGTCACCGGTACGGAGGTTGAAGCGACGAATCTGGGAAGGCGAGACGTAGATGTCGTCTGGACCCGGCTGATAGTTGAACTCCGCTGAGCGGAGGAAGCCGAACCCGTCGGGCAGGGTCTCGAGGACTCCGGCGCCACGAGCACCGCCACCAGCAGTTCGGCGGGCGATCTCGAAGATCAGGTCTTGTCGCCGCAAGCTGCCGGCATTGTCGATGTCGAATCGACGCGCGCCATCGACGAGCTCGGGCATGGAGCTACGGCGCAGGTCGGAGAGGTCGAGGAGAGGCATCGCGACCGGCGTGGATGAGGGGAGAGGAGGGAGGAGGTCGGAGAGGGACGCGCAGCGGGGGACAGACGTAACGGAGCCTGCAATTATCCGCGTCCCTCCATGGAGTGTCAATCGGGGGAAGGATCATCCCAGAGGCACCCCACACATGCGGGAACTCATATTCCCAGTGGAAACATATTTCACAATGCTTCACTTATCAGCCTGCAACCTATTTTATAATCGAATCAAGGCCATCGCCACGCCGACTTCGAGCCCTCGTTGCGATCCATGGATGGGAATCTAAATACCCGCCAATCTCGCCGAAAACGCAGGTTCTACCGTTCACAGAAAGTTGGCACGGACCCTGCATTAGAGTTGTGCGGCACCGGGGAGGTCCGGTCACGGCTGCGCAGAAGCGTGGAAGTGGCATCCGCCTCGGAAGCTCTTTGAACAGCCACAGGAAGCCCAAGGGAGGACCGAGCACGG